>DASVEC010000184.1:0-5139 GCA_036380755.1 Iamia sp.
TCGTCGAGCAGGAGATCGTCCGCCTCCTCGCTGCGGGCCAGCTCCAGGCCCTCGCCCCCGGCGAGCAGGGCGGGCCGCTCGTCGGTGAGCAGGAAGACGTCGGCCTCGACCGTCTGGTCCTCGTCGAGCCCGAGGCCGAGGATCCGCAGGGGCACCCACGGGTCGTCGGTCGGGATGGTGATCATGATCGGCGTGCCGTCGCCCGACTGCTGGCCCAGCTCGGCGGCCCGGGAGGCGTCGAACTTGGCCGCCATGAAGATCTCGCTGCGGTCGCCGTAGAACTCGAGCACCTCGGGGGCGTCCGGAGTGAGGAGGAAGCCGTTCTCGACGGCCCACTCGCCGACCTCGTCGCCCCCGCCCTCGAGGATGGTGATGTCGAGGGCGTCGACCTCGTAGGTCTGGATGACCTCGGCGCCGGCGCTGTCGGCGGCCGACAGGGTGGTGGACTCACCCTCGACCTCCGGGGCGATCTCCTGCTGGAGGCGCTGGAGGGTCCAGTCGCCACCCCGCTCCACGTTCGAGGGGACGTCGGGCAGTGGGACGATGCTGCCGACCTCCTCGCCCTCGCCGGTGAACTCGAAGGAGGTGACGTAGCGCTCGACGCCGTCGTGGTAGGCGGCCAGCGTCGTGGTGCGCACCAGCTCGATGGAGCCGTTCTCACCGACGAGGCCACCGCAGGCGAGCACCGGGCCGGCGGCCAGCGCCGTGGTGGCACCGGCGGCGGCCACCCCGGCGAGCATCTGGCGCAGGCGGCGGGGACGTCGTGGGGCGGTGCGTGGGCTCATGGGTCCGGCCTCCCGGTGGTGGGCAACGGACCGTCCGACGGCGGTCACCCCGGCCTGGTTCCCGCTGCGTACTCTGCGCCGATGCCTCCGGACTGGACCGTCGCCGGCGCCGCGCCGTGGGAGGTCCACCGCCGTTGGGTCACCCGCCTCGGGCGCGAGAACGTCGGGCGCCGCTTCGGTCGGCGCCTCCGCAACGCCCCCGACCACCTCGACGTGGCCGACGGGGGGTGCTTCAGCGGCATCGACGACCTCATCGTCGGCATCGTCTTCGTGGTGGTCGTGATCCTGCTGATCGTCTTCGTGGCGCCGCTGGTGATCTTCGCCGTCGAGCTGCTGCTCCTGTTCGTCGCCCTGATCCTCGGACTCGTGGCCCGGATCGTGTTCCGCCGGCCCTGGGCCGTCGACGCCTTCGCCCGCGACGGGACCCACCTCCGCTGGAAGGCCGTCGGCTGGCGGGCCACGACCGCCCGCGTCGACGAGGTCACCGCCGCTCTCTCCCACGGCGTGATCCCACCCGGTGCCGAGCTCCTCCACACCGACGCCGTCACCGCCCGCCCGGCCCCACCCCCCGACTGGGACCCCCGCCAGGGCCCCTTCGGCAGTGGGAGCTAGGGATCGATCTTGGAGGCGCCGCCGGGAATCGAACCCGGGTTGATGGATTTGCAGTCCATTGCCTAAGCCACTCGGCCACGACGCCAGGAGCCGGAGACCCTAGCCGCCGGCCTCACCGGCGCACTCCGCTCTAGGAGGTGACCCGGAGCACGCCGCGCAGGCCGCTGACGTCGAAGAGGTTGCGCACCGGGGTGCTCGGGTGGGTGATCTCCAGGGTGCGGCCGCCGGCCGAGGCGCTGCGCTGGGCATCGACGAAGACCCGGAGGGCGGAGGAGTCGCAGAAGGCCACCCCGGCCATGTCGATCACCACGTCCATCCGGCCGATGTACTCGCCCAGGGCGGAGCGGAGACGGGGCACCGAGAAGACGTCGACATCACCCGACAGGGCCACGACGATGACCCCCTCGGCGAGGCGCGAGCGGTCGACGTCGATCACGACCCCGATGGGGCCGGAGGTCTCCGCAGCACGAGACACCTTCACCGGTGTTCCTCGTGCCCGCTGGGCGCCCGGGGGAAACGGGCCGTCCGGCCCATCTCGCGCCCTTCGTCCCACGGCCCTGGGCCCTCCTCGGGCCCCCTCGACCCCTCTCACCCCACCTGAGCCCGCCGGCGGTGGGCGAGCTGCCCACCGGGCCGGGCTCGATCGGGTCCCGCACTGGCCCGGACGGACCGGGTGGGATGGCCCTCGCCCCACCTGACCCGCGGGTCAGGCCACCCGCTACCGTGGCGTCGTGAGCCAGCACGAGAGGCCGAGCCCAGCCGACTGGGCCACCGACTTCGACCACACCCACGACGACTACGCGGCCGCTGCGCCCGAGATCTGGGACGACCTCCGGGGCCGCTGCCCCGTGGCCCACACCGACCGCTTCGGCGGGGCCTGGCTCCCCACCCGCCACGAAGACGTCTCGGCCATCGCCCACGACACCACCCACTTCACGTCGAACAGCGTGATCGTGTCGGACTTCAAGCCCAACGTCCCGGCCCCGATCGGCTTCGCCCCGCCCATCACGTCGGACCCGCCCTTCCACGACTTCGCCCGGCGTCTGCTCCTCCCCGCCTTCTCGCCCAAGGCCATCCGCCCGCTCGAGGAGTCGACCCGCGCCCTGTGCCGCTCGCTGATCGACGACCTCCTCGCCCCCGGCGACGACGTCGTCGACGCCGCCACCGCCTACGCCCAGCACATCCCCGTCGGCGTCATCGCCCACATGCTCGGCGTGCCCTCCGAGGACGGCGATCGCTTCCGCCTCTTCATCCACCGCATCCTCGAGAAGCCGGGCCAGAACGGCGCGACCGACACCGAGGACACGATGATCTTCTACCTCGACAAGGTCATCGAGGATCACCGCGAGAACCCCCGCGACGACCTCATCGGGTACCTCCTCTCGCTCGAGATCGACGGCAAGCCGCTGACCGACGACCACATCGTCGGCACCGTCGCCCTGCTGCTCATCGCCGGCATCGACACCACGTGGTCGGCCATCGGCGCCAGCATCTGGCACCTGTCCCAGCACCCCGAGCACCGCCAGCGGCTGGTCGACGATCCCGACGTCATGCCCTTCGCCGTCGAGGAGATGCTGCGGGCCTACGCCCCCGTCACCATGGCCCGGATCGTCGCCGAGGACGTCGAGATCGGTGGCCGGCAGCTGGCCAAGGACGACTGGGTCCTGCTGCCGTTCCCGGCCGCCAACCGCGACCCCGAGTTCTTCGACCGGGCCGACGAGGTCGTCCTCGACCGCGAGCGCAACCGCCACGCCGCCTTCGGCCTCGGCATCCACCGGTGCCTCGGGTCGAACCTGGCCCGCATGGAGCTGCGCGTCGCCCTCGAGGAGTGGATGGCGCGGGTGCCCGACTTCGAGCTGGCCGACCCGGGCGCCGTGCGCTGGTCGACCGGCCAGGTCCGGGGGCCGCGCCAGCTGCCGCTGCGCCTCCTGCGCACGGCGGTGCCGACGTGAGGATCGCCTACGACCGCGAGGCCTGCCAGGGCCACAACCGCTGCTACCTCCTGGCCCCGGAGCTGTTCGACGTCGACGACGAGGGCTACGCCATCCTCCTCGTCGAGGGCGACGTCCCCGCCGAGCTCCAGGACAAGGCCCGTCTCGCCGCCGACAACTGCCCCGAGTACGCCATCTCGCTCGTCGACTGACCGTCGAGGGTGCGACCATCGTCGGATGGTGGACGAGGGGCTGCGGCTGAGCGGGGAGGCCCGGGCGCTGGCCGAGCGGGACGGGCTGCGGGCCGTCGTGTTCGTCGAGGGCGCCTCGGACCACGCCGCCCTGCTGGCCCTGGCCGCCCGGCAGGGGCGGGACCTCGACGCCGAGGGCGTGGCCGTGGTGCCCATGGACGGGTTCTCGGGCATCGGTCGCTTCCTGGCCCTGTTCGGCCCGGCCGGGCGGGACCTGCGGCTCGCCGGGCTGTGCGACGAGGCCGAGGCCTGGTACGTCGGCGAGCGGCTCGCCGGCGCCGGGGTCGACGACGCCACCTTTCACGTCTGCCGCCCCGACCTGGAGGGCGAGCTGATCCGGGCGGCCGGGCCCGCCGGCGTGGCCCGGGTGCTCGACGGCCTCGGTGTCGCCGTCAGCTTCACCCGCTTCCAGCGCCAGCCGGCCCAGCGGAGCCGGCCGCTCGAGGCCCAGCTCCACCGGTTCCTCCGCACCCGCAGCGGCCGCAACATCGCCGCCGCGCGGGCCCTCGTCGACGCCCTCCCGCTCGACGCCGTCCCCCGGCCTCTCGTGGACGTCCTGGACGACGTGCGCCCTGAACTTTGAGCGCCTGACATCGAATAGCGATGTCAGGCGCTCAAAGTTCGGGGTTGCTCGCCATCAAGGTCTCGGCGTGGGTGCGGAGGGCGGCGCGCAGCTCGGGGGGATCGAGGACCTCGACGGCGACGCCGAGACCGGCCAGCCAGCGGGCCAGGCCGGCGACGGTGCCCCCGCCGACCTCGACGATCGTGGCGTCGGGGCCGTCGCGGCGATGGACGGCGGTGGTGCGCGGCATCAGCGACTGCGCGTGGGCCAGTCCCGCGGCCAGGCGGACGGTGGCCTGGACGGCGTAGGGCGCCACCGCGTTGGCCCGCTGGACCAGCTCGACCGGATCGGGCGGGTCGACGATCTCGACGGGGTGGCGGGTCGTGCGCACCTCGCCGATGCGATCGACCCGCAGGGTGCGCCAGGCGTCGCGGTCGACGTCGCGGGCCACGAGGTACCAGCGGGGTCCCATCCGCACGAGGCGGTAGGGGTCCATGCGCTTCTCGCTGGCGTGCCCCGTGCGGTCGACGTAGTCGAGCTTCACCCGCTCCGACTGGCGGCAGACGCGGGCCAGCTCGACCAGCAGCCCGGCATCGACCTGGTCGGGCGGGCGGCCGTGGAGCTCGGTGGTGACGGCCGTGATCGACCGCACCCGCTCGACGAGCGGGGCCGGCAGCACCTGCTCCAGCTTGGCCAGGGCCGAGACGGTGGCGTCGTCGAGCCCGACCACGCTGCCGTCGGCCGCGGCGCGGAGCCCCAGGGCGACGGCCACCGCCTCGTCGTCGTCGAGCAGCAGCGGCGGCAGCCGGCCACCCCGCCCCAGCTGGTAGCCACCGTGGGGCCCGGCCTCGGCGTCGACCGGGTACCCCAGCTCGCGCAGGCGGGTGACGTCCTGGCGTACGGTGCGGGTCGTGACCTCGAGCCGCTCGGCCAGCTCCGGCGCCGTCCACGTGGGCCGGGCCTGGAGCAGCGACAGCAGGCGCAGGAGGCGGGCGGGG
>DASVEC010000185.1:0-2697 GCA_036380755.1 Iamia sp.
CGGCCCGGTCGACGTGGTAGGTGCCGAGCAGGTTCACCCGCACGGTCTCGGCCCACACCGCCGGGTCCTGACCCACCACCAGGCCGTCGACCCGCACCCCGGCGCAGTGGACGAGGACCCGCACCGGTCCCAGCGCCTCGGTCGCCGCGGCCACGACGGCCTCGGCCCCCTCGGGCGTGCCCAGGTCGCCGCCGACCACGGTCGTGGGCACCGCCAGGTCGTCGGCCCGCGCCGCCGCCCGCTCCGGGTGGGCGTGGGCGTGGAGGGCGACGGGCAGGCCCCGGCGGGCCAGGATCCGCGCCGCCATGGCGCCCAACGTGCCCGACGCCCCCGTCACCAGCGCCACGCTGCCCTCGGGTGCCTGCTCCATCGCCCCGGACCGTACTGTTCCGCCGTGGCGTTCAACTCGTTCCAGTACGCGGCGTTCCTCGCGCTGGTCGTGTTCGGGTACTGGGCTCTGCCTCGCTTCCCTCGGAAGCTCCTGCTGCTGGCCGGGTCGTACGTCTTCTACGCGTGGGTCGACGTCCGCTTCACCGCCATCTTGCTGGCGACGACGCTGGTCGACTTCGCCGTGGCCCGGGCCATGGGCCGCTCGGCCGACCCCCGTCTCCGCCGCCTGCTGCTGACGGTCAGCGTGGGCAGCAACCTCCTGACGCTGGCCTTCTTCAAGTACTTCGACTGGTTCCGCGTGCCGGTCGAGCAGGCCCTCGAGGCGATCGGCTTCAACGAGCCGCGCGTCGCCCTCGTGGTGGTGCTGCCGATCGGCATCAGCTTCTACACGTTCTCGACGCTCAGCTACACGATCGACGTCTACCGCCGCGAGATCGAGCCCACCCCGTCGCTCATCGACTTCATGGTGTTCATCTCGTACTTCCCGCACCTGCTGGCGGGGCCGATCATCCGGGCCAAGCGGATGCTCCCGCAGATCGTCGACCTGCCCCTCTCACCCAAGCGCGAGCAGATGCGCGAGGGCCTCGAGCTGATCTTCATCGGGCTGTTCCAGAAGGTCGCCATCGCCGACGCCCTCTCGCCCGCGACGGCGCAGGTCTTCTCCCAGTTCGGCGATGGCACCGGCGCGGCCGGGCCCGGGTGGGTGAACCTGTGGGTGGCGACGCTGGCGGCGGTGATCCAGTTCACCTTCGACTTCGCCGGCTACTCGAACATCGCCCGGGGCAGCTCCAAGCTCCTGGGCATCGAGCTGCCGTACAACTTCCGCCAGCCGCTCACGAAGAGCCGCAACTTCCGCGACTTCTGGCGTCGCGACCACATGACGATGATGGCCTGGTTCCGGGACTACCTGTACCGGCCGCTGCGGGGCCGCGGACGGGGCTGGGCATGGAGCGCCGTCTGCCTCTGCATCGTCTTCGCCCTGTCCGGGCTGTGGCACGACGACGGCCTGGTGTGGATCACGTGGGGCTTCGTGATGGGCGGCGTGCTGTCGATCGAGCTGTGGGTGTCGCAACGGGCCGACGCCCGCCGGCGCGCCGCTCGCAAGGCGGCCCGGGCCGCGGCGCGGGCCCAGGACGAGGCCCTGCCGGCCGACGACGGGCCGGGCCTGGAGGAGGGCCATGGCGCGGTCGCCCCACCCACCGCGGACCTGGGCGGTCCGGCCGGCACGGCCCTCGAGAGCGACAAGGCCCGGTCGTCGCTGGGCGTCATCCGCCGGCGCGACCGCCGGTCCGAGGAGCTGGCCGTGGCCTCGGTGAGCCGCCTGCCGTCGTGGTGGCCGGTCGTCGCGCCCGTCTACGTCTTCATCATGGTGGCGGTGCAGCACGCCTGGGTGCGGACCGGCTCGGTGGAATCCAGCCTGCGCCTCTACGGGCAGCTGGCGTGGCCGCGCTTCGCGCCCGTCGACCAGAACCTGGTCATGCTCTTCGCCTACGCCCTCCTGGCCCTGATCCTGCTGGACCGGCGCGAGGCCGAGATCGAGCGCAACGAGGGCAAGCCCGACCCCATGACCCTCGGCCGGGCCGTCGCCTACGGCGCCATGGTCGTGCTGATCGTGGTGTTCTCGGGCCAGGCGCCAGTGCCGTTCGTCTACTTCCAGATATAGGGTCCCGGCCCATGTCCGACGAGCTGCGCGCCCAGATCCTCACCGCCGTGCGAGAGGCCGCCGTCGAGGTCCTCGACTGCGACGCCGAGGAGGTCACGCTCGACGCCAACCTCAGCGAGACGCTCGACGCCGACTCGATCGACGTCATCGAGATCGCTTCCACGCTCGAGCGCCAGTTCGGCGTGGCCATCGAAGATCACGAGGTCTACGACCTCACCACCGTCGGCGAGCTGGTCGACCTGGTGGTGAAGAAGTCCTAGCGAGGGCCGAGCACGTCCGGGGGGAAGCCGCCGCCGTCGACCTCGATGCGCTGGCCGGTGACGTAGGCCCCGGCCGGGCCGCACAGCGCGGCCACCAGCGCGCCGACCTCCTCGGGCCGGCAGATGTGGTCGTAGGGGAAGACGTCGTCCATCTCGGTCATGTCGTCGGTGCCGTGGATGGCGTGCATCAGGCGCTGGCCCATGGGCGACACGACCAGACCGGGGGCGACCACGTTGACGTGGATGCCCTGGCCGACCTCCTCCTTGGCCAGCGTGAAGGCCAGCTCCTCCATGGCCGCCGTGCCCACGTTGTAGGGCGAGCCGTTGGCCCCGTGGTCGCGGGTCGAGACGCTGGAGACGAAGACGATGTCCCCTCGTGGGCAC
>DASVEC010000186.1:0-2920 GCA_036380755.1 Iamia sp.
GTCCGTGCCGACGAGAGGGTCGTCACCGCCTACCTCGGCGCGACGGCCGGGGGGACGGCGTGAGCGAGCGCAGCGAGCGAGCCAGAAGGCACGGGCTCTCTGACGGCGGAGCTTGCGGAGCCGTCAGCGCTCATCGGTGCCCGGGGCCGTCGAAGGAGCTGGATGTGCCCGACGAATCGATGATGCGCCGATGAGCGACGAGGCGTCGACCACCATCTGGCACAACCCCCGCTGCTCCAAGTCCCGTCAGGCCAAGGGCCTCCTCGAGGAGCTCGGCGCCGAGGCCGAGGTGCGCGAGTACCTCAAGGAGCCGCCGACCCGGGCCGAGCTGGTCGAGCTGCTCGCCGCCCTCGGTCTGGACGACCCCCGGGCCATCGTCCGCACCGGCGAGGACGCCTACAAGCAGCTGGGCCTGGCCGACGCCACCGCCGACGAGCTGCTCGACGCCCTGGTGGACAACCCGATCCTGCTGCAGCGGCCCATCGTGGTCCACGACGGCCAGGCCGTGATCGGCCGCCCGCCCGAGGACGTCCGCCGCCTCTTCTGAGGGCCACCCGCGTCGAACCCGCCGGCGGGGGGGAGGGACCGGCGGGTTCGATGCGGGTGGTATGTCACCGACCACTTCAGATGAGGTCCGACGCGGCGGGGGTGCGTCGGAGCTCGTGATCGGGACGGCGGCAACATGCCCGCCCCCCACACCACGCAAACCACATCTCCGGGAAATTTCTCGAGACGACCTGCGGACGGGCATCGGCCCTGGTCAGAGGGCGGGCACGGCAGCACTGACGGCGGCTGCGTCCGAGGCGTCGAGCTGGGCGGCGGCCTCGCCGAGGGTCCGCTCGATGGCCACCGTCGCCATCGCCACGCCGACGGCGTAGCCGACCATTCCGGTGAGCATGGCCAGCGGTGAGCATGGCCAGCGGGATCACGACGAACGCGGTCAGCGCGGTCAGGCACGACGAAGCCGATGGCCACCACCCGCACGGGCCGGTACGCCTGACCGGGTGACGTGGTGCGGTCCCGCGCCGTGAGCCCCCGGTAGGCGCACGCCAGCCACCACGGGAGGGCCGCGATCGGGGCGAGGACGACGAGCAGGACGGCCACGACGGCCGGCACGACGGAGCGGGCCTCGGGCGAGAGCCGGTCGGCCGGCGGGCGCTCGTGGCGGCTGACCGGCGCCAGGCTCTGGCGCTGCGGGAGCGTGGCGCCCGGCAGGGCGCGGGGACGACGACGTCGTCCGGATGCCCCGGCGCGCCCACCGGGCCGGCGCCATGGCGGATCCAGGCCGGCGGACGGCCGGCGGGCGGGGTCCCGAAGCTCGGCCGCGCGTACCCGATCCTCCCCCGTCGTCCCGCAGCCGGGAGTCTGCCAGGGCCGGGGCGACCGGGAAGAGCTAGGAGCTGGTGTCGCCGGCGGCGCGGAGGCGGACCTCGGCCCGCTGGACGGCCTCGGCCGCCTCCTCGTCGTCGTCGCCGCCCCGGAGCAGACCCTCGGCCCGCTCCTTGGCCGCCCGGGCCCGGGCGAGGTCGATCGACGTGGCCAGCTCGGCCTGGTCGGACAGCAGCGAGACGCGGTCGTGGCTGACCTCGACGAAACCGCCGTGGACGGCGACCTTGACGACCTCGCCGTCGACCGTGGCGATCTCGGTGACGCCCGAGCCCAGCTGGCCCAGGTAGGTGGTGTGGCCGGTGAGGAAGGCGATGTCGCCCCCGTCCACGACACGGGTGATGACCCGCTCGGCCTCACCGGACCAGAGGATCCGCTCGGGCGAGACGACCTGGACCTCGAGGGTCATCGGGACGACCTCACTCCCCCGCGGACTTGCGGAGCTCGGACGCCTTGGCCTGGGCCGCCTCGGCCCCGCCGACGTTCAGGAAGGCCTGCTCGGGGAGGTCGTCCAGGTCGCCCCGGACGAGGGCCTCGAAGCTGTCGACCGTCTCGTCCACCGGGGTGGTGATGCCGGGCAGGCCCGTGAAGGTCTCGGCCACGTACATCGGCTGCGACAGGAACCGCTGGATCTTGCGGGCCCGGTCGACCGTGACGCGGTCCTCCTCGGTCAGCTCGTCCATCCCGAGGATGGCGATGATGTCCTGCAGCTCCTTGTAGCGCTGGAGGATCTGCTGGACCGAGCGGGCGACGTCGTAGTGGCGTTGGCCGACCACCTCGGGGGCGAGGATGTTGGAGGTCGAGGCGAGCGGGTCCACGGCCGGGTAGATGCCGAGGGCGGCGATGTCACGACTCAGCTCCGTCGTGCCGTCGAAGTGCGTGAACGAGCTGAACGGTGCCGGGTCGGTGTAGTCGTCGGCGGGCACGTACACGGCCTGGAGCGACGTGATCGACCGACCGCGGGTGGAGGTGATGCGCTCCTGGAGCACGCCCATCTCGTCGGCCAAGGTGGGCTGGTAGCCCACGGCCGAGGGCATGCGGCCGAGCAGCGTCGACACCTCGGAGCCGGCCTGGGTGAACCGGAAGATGTTGTCGACGAACAGGAGCACGTCCTGCTGCTGCACGTCCCGGAAGTACTCGGCCATGGTGAGGGCCGACAGGGCCACGCGCAGGCGCACGCCCGGCGGCTCGTCCATCTGGCCGAAGCAGAGGGCGGCCTTCTCGAGGACGTTGGCCTCCTCCATCTCGATCATCAGGTCGGTGCCCTCACGGGTGCGCTCGCCCACGCCGGCGAACACCGACACGCCACCGTGGTCCTGGGCCACGCGGCGGATCATCTCCTGGATGAGCACCGTCTTGCCCACGCCGGCGCCGCCGAACAGGCCGATCTTGCCGCCCTGGGCGTAGGGCTCGAGCAGGTCGATCACCTTGATGCCGGTCTCGAACATGTCGGACTTGGGGTCCAGATCGGAGAAGGGCGGGGCGTCGCGGTGGATCTCCCAGTGGTCCTCTATCTCCCCCAGCTCGCCTTCGT
>DASVEC010000187.1:0-11854 GCA_036380755.1 Iamia sp.
GGGTCCCCGACCTCGGCACCCCCGCCTACCCCGACCCGATCGTCGACCACGAGCAAGAGAGGGATGAGGCGCTGCGTCGCTGGAGGGCCGCCACCGGACGTTCCTGACCGGAGCTCCGCCGACCGCCGCCCCTAGGGCGGCGGGTGGGGTCGGCGGACGTGGGAGGAGACTCTGCGGAGGTGGCGGGCGGCAACCGGCCGCTCCTGATCAGCACTCTGTAGAGTCGAGTGCCAGCATGCTCGACGACCGCAAGTCCACGATCCTGCGGGCCGTGGTGGAGGAGTACATCCACACGGCCCAGCCGGTGGGTTCGGGTCACGTCGCGTCCGCGCCCGGGGTGGCGGTGTCGTCGGCCACGGTGCGCAACGAGATGGCCAGCCTCGAGTCCGAGGGCTTCCTCGCCCAGCCCCACACGAGCGCCGGGCGCATCCCCACCCAGGCCGGCTACCGCTACTACGTCGACCACCTGGCCAGCCGGCCGACGCTCGACAAGGCCAGCGCCCAGCAGGTCAAGGCCTTCTTCGACCGCACCCACGGCGAGCTGGAGCGGATGCTGGCCGACACCTCCCGCCTGCTGTCGGGGCTCACCGGCACCGCCGCGGTCATCACCGGCCCGCCCCACGAGACGGCGGTCGTGCGCTCGGTGCAGCTGGTCGGGCTGACCGCCCGGATGGCGCTGATGGTGGTGGTGCTGTCGAACGGCTCGATCGAGAAGGCCACCGTCGAGCTGGGCGGCGACGGTGCCGAGCCCGGCGACGACGACCTGGCCCGGGCCAGCGCCCACCTCGCCGCCCACCTCGTCGGCCACCATCTCGACGCCCTGGTCGCGGTGCCCGATCCCCCGCCGGGCACGCCGGCACCGGCCGTCGCCCTCGTCACCGCCGCCCGGGTCGCCGTCGGCGCCGACGGCGACCACCTCTACGTGGGCGGCACCGACCGCATGGCCGGCGCCTTCGAGGCCGTCGAGCAGGTGCGCGAGGTCCTCGGCCTGCTCGAGCAGCAGCTGGTGGTCGTGTCGCTCCTGCGCGACGTCCTGGACCGCGGCCTGCAGGTGGCCATCGGCTCCGAGACGGGCATGACCACGCTGGCCGAGTGCTCGATCGTCGTGGCCCCGTACGAGATCGAGGGCGAGCCCGTCGGCACCGTCGGTGTCCTGGGCCCGACCCGGATGGACTACGCCCAGGCCCTGGCGGCCGTCGCCGTCGTGGGCAAGCGCCTCGGACGCCGGCTGAGCGAGGGCTGATGGCCGACGACCTCTACCAGGTGCTGGGCGTCTCGCGCTCGGCCACCGCCGAGGAGATCAAGAAGGCGTACCGCCGGCTGGCCCGTCAGCACCACCCCGACGCCAACCCCGGCGACCCGGGCGCCGAGGCCCGGTTCAAGCAGGTCGCCGAGGCCTACGAGGTCCTGTCGGACCCGGCCAAGCGCCAGCGCTACGACACCTACGGGTCCGTGGGCGGTCCCGACCCGGGCGACGCCTTCGGCGGTGGCCTGGGCGACATCTTCGACGCCTTCTTCGGCGGCGGGGGCGGCGGCTTCGGCGGGGGCGGGCGACGGGGCGGGCCGCCCCGCGGCGGCGACATGGAGATGGTCGTCGACCTCACCTTCGAGCAGGCCGTGTTCGGCACCAACGCCCCGGTGACGGCGACGGTGCCGCAGCCGTGCGACACCTGCGAGGCCACCGGCGCCGCGCCCGGCACCCACCCGGACACCTGCCCCACCTGCGACGGCGCCGGCCAGGTCCGCCAGGTGCGCCAGTCGATGCTGGGCCAGATGGTCACGGCCCGGCCGTGCCCCCAGTGCGGCGGCATGGGCCAGGTCATCACCGATCCCTGCCCCGACTGCCACGGCGAGGGACGGCGGCCGATCGAGCGCACCTACCCGGTCGACATCCCGCCCGGCGTGGCCGACGGCAACACCCTCCGCCTCCCCGGCTACGGCCCGGCCGGGCCCCGTGGCGGTCCCGCCGGCGACCTCTACGTCCACCTCCGCGTCGCCCCCCACCCGCGCTTCGAGCGCGACGGCGACGACCTCCTCCACGCCCTCCACGTGAGCCCGAGCCAGGCCGCCCTCGGCGTCACCGTCGCCCTCGAGACGCTCGACGACGTGGTCGAGATCGTCGTCCACCACGGCACCCAGCCCGGCCACGTCTTCCGGCTGCGCGGCCTGGGCGTGCCCCGGGTCCGGGGCCGGGGGCGGGGCGACCTGCTGGTCGAGGTGGTGGTCGACGTGCCCGAGAAGCTCAGCGACGAGCAGGAGGTGCTCTACCGCCAGCTGGCCGCCCTCGGTGGCGAGGACGTGGCCCCGCCGGACACGGGTCTGCTGTCCAAGCTCCGCTCGGCCTTCAAGTAGTGCCCGGTCCCCACGTCTTCGTGGCCGACCTCGACCGGCCCGTCCTCGACGACCACGACCGCCACCACCTGGCCAAGGCCCTGCGGCTGCGGGCGGGCGACGCCTTCACCGTGTCCGATGGTGCCGGACGCTGGCGACCGGCGCGCTTCGGCCCCGAGATCGAGCTCGACGGGGAGATCGAGGCCGCGCCGGCCCCGCTCCCGGCCGTCACCGTCGGGTTGGCCCCGGTCAAGGGCCAGCGCCCGGAGTGGGCGGTGCAGAAGCTCACCGAGCTCGGTGTCGACGCCATCTGGCTGCTGGTGGCCGATCGCTCCGTGGTCCGCTGGGAGGGGGAGCGGGGCGCCGGCCACGCCGAGCGTCTGGCCCGGGTCGTCCGCGAGGCGGCCATGCAGAGCCGGCGCTGCCACCTGCCGGAGGTGCGGGTGGGGATGACGATCGCCCAGGCCACGGCCACGGCCCCGGCCACCGAGGTGGCCCTGGCCGACCCCGGCGGGGCGCCTCCGTCCCTGGCCCGGCCGGTGATCCTCGTCGGCCCGGAGGGCGGGTGGTCCGACGCCGAACGGGCCGGAGCGCCGTCCGTGGTGGGCCTCGGGCCCACGATCCTGCGGGCCGAGACGGCGGCGGTGGCGGCCGGGACCCTGCTCACCGCGCTGCGTCACCAGGTGGTCACAGAACCCAACACTGACGGTGGTTGATCTTCGGGCGCCCACGACGTACTGTGGTCGCTCAACCGGGGATGGGCCAGCCGTAGGCTGGATGGGATCCCCCTCGGCCCCACCAGCACGGTCCGGCACCCAGGGACCCTCCGTAGGAGAAAGCCACACGCCGATGAGCATCATCGACAGCGAGATCGAGGACGCAGCCTCTCAGCTCTACGGCCGCAAGGTCGGTGAGCGCCTGCGCTCCATCCGGCGCCAGAAGGGGCTGTCGCTGCAGGAGGCCGAGGAGGCGTCCGAGCAGGAGTTCAAGGCGTCGGTCCTCGGGGCCTACGAGCGGGGCGAGCGGGCCATCTCGGTGCCCCGCCTCCAGCGCCTGGCCCGCTTCTACAACGTGCCGGTCGACCAGCTGCTGCCTCGCGACCGCGACGCCGAGGACGACGTCCTCGACCTCACCGTCACCCTGCCCGACCGGCGCAAGATCGTCATCGACCTCACCCGGCTCGACGCCCTCAACGGCGTGGCGGCCGAGATGCTGACCCGCTACCTCACGATGATCCAGGTGCAGCGCCAGGACTTCAACGGCCGGGTCCTCACCATCCGCCGCGACGACCTCCGCACCATCGCCTGCATCCTCGACACCAGCGAGGAGGGCGCGGTCAAGCGCCTCGACGAGCTGGGTCTGAGCTACTCGCGCTGACCGACACGTCGACCCCGGGCCTCGGGGCGTACCTGCACGTGCCGTTCTGCCGGCACCACTGCGACTACTGCGCCTTCGCCACCTGGACCGACCGCGACCACCTGATCGAGCGGTACATGCAGGCCTGCCGCACCCACGCGGCGCGCCTGACGTTGGACCCCGTCACCACCGTGTTCGTGGGCGGGGGCACGCCCTCGCGGGTCGCCCCCGACCTGCTCCTCGCCGTGCTGGACGAGCTGCCGATCGTGGCCGGGGCCGAGGTCACCGTCGAGTGCAACCCCGAGGACCTCGACGACGAGCGGGCCACGGCCTACGCCGCCGGCGGGGTCAGCCGCATCTCGCTCGGCGTCCAGTCGATGGTGCCCCACGTCCTCGCCGCCCTGGGACGCCAGCACCCCCGTGAGGCGGTGGCACCGGCCGTGGCCGCGGCCCGGCGCGCCGGCCTCGACGTCAGCCTCGACCTGATCTACGGCGGGGCGGGGGAGACGGTGGCCGACTGGGCCACGACGGTCGAGGGGGCGATCGCCCTCGAGCCCGACCACGTCAGCGCCTACGCCCTCACCGTCGAGGCCGGCACCCCGCTGGCCCGCGACGCGAGCCGCCACCCCGACGACGACGACCAGGCCGACAAGTACGACGTGGCCGCCACCCGGCTCGAGGCCGCCGGCTTCGAGTGGTACGAGATCTCCAACTGGGCCCGCCCCGGGCACCGCTGCCGCCACAACCTCCTCTACTGGTCGATGGGCGAGTACGTCGCCCTGGGCTGCGCCGCCCACGGCCACCGCGACGGCATCCGGTACTGGAACCCGCGCACCCCCGAGCGCTACATCAAGGCCGTCGAGGACGGGCGGGACCCCGTGGCCGGATCCGAGCAGCTCGACCCCGACCAACGGGCCCTCGAGGGCCTCCAGCTGTCGCTGCGCACGGGCGCCGGCGTGCCCGTCGCCGCCCTCGCCCCCGACGACCGCGAGGTGCTGGGCGACCTGGTGCACGCCGACGGCGACCGCCTCGTCCTCACCCGGGCCGGCCGGCTGCTGGCCAACGAGGTGCTGGCTCGTCTCCGGGTCCCCGCCTGAGCCAGGCTGCCAGCGTGGAGACCTGGGACGAGGACCTGATCAGCGGTGACCCCCTCCGGTTCCCCGGCTACGCCGACCGGTTGTCCGAGGAGTCGGTGACCACCGGCCGCACCGCGACCCACGTCCGGATCGAGGGCTGCTTCGACGTGCTGGGCGGGTCGATGGGCGTCGTCCACGGCGAGCGGGTCGTGCGGGCCTTCGACCGGGCCACCGAGCTCGGCCTCCCGGTCGTGTGCGTGACCCGCAGCGGCGGCGCCCGCATGCAGGAGGGCATGGTGTCGTTGCTCCAGCTGGGCCGGGCCGTGGCCGCCGTGCGCCGCCACGCCGACGCCGGCCTGCTGTCGGTGGCGGTGCTCCGCTCGCCGACGACGGGTGGTGTCTTCGCCTCCTACGCCTCGGCCTGTGCCCTGCGGGTCGCCGAGGCCGGCGCCGTGATCGGGTTCGCCGGGCCCCGGATCGTGGCCGACACCACCGGCGAGGCGGTGGCCGGGCGCTCGCACACGGCCGAGACGGCCCACGCCGCCGGCCTCGTCGATGCCGTGGTGCCCGCGGGTGAGCTCGACGCCTGGGTGGACGGTGCCCTCGGCCTCGTCGCCGCCCCGCTGGCCCCCCGGGCCCGGCCGGCGCCCGAGCCGGCGCCGCCGGAGGACGCCACCGGGGCCTGGGCCCAGGTGGTCGCCGCCCGTCGCCCCGACCGCCCCACCGGGGTCGACGTCGCCGCCGCCCTGGTGACCTCGTGGACCGATCTGGCCGCGCCGGATCCCACGGTGCGCACGGCCCTGGCGACGGTCGACGGCCGTCGCGTCGTCGTCATCGCGTCCGACCGCCACACCGCCGGCGGGCGACCGACGCCGGCGGGCTTCCGGCAGGCCCAGCGGGTGATCGCCCTGGCCGGCCGGCTCGGGCTCCCGATCGTGAGCCTGGTCGACACCCCCGGTGCCGATCCCGGGCCCGACAGCGAGAACGACGGCCTGGCCGCCGAGATCGCCGCCACCTTCGCCGCCTTCGACACGGTCTCCGTGCCGACGGTCGGGGTCTGCGTGGGCGAGGGCGGCAGCGGCGGGGCCCTGGCCCTGACCTGGACCGACGTGCTGCTGATCCAGGAGCACGCCGTGTTCTCGGTCATCGCCCCCGAGGGCGCGGCGGTGATCCTCGAGCGGGACGCGGCGCGGGCGCCCACGGTGGCCGAGCAGCTCGGCCTCACCAGCGATCGGCTGCTGGCCCTGGGCGTGGTGGACGGCGTCGTCCCCGACGGGGCGGACGAGACCGCCGCCGCGGTGCGCGCCGCCCTGGCCACCGCCGAGGTCGGCGGTCGCCGGACCCGCCCCGACGCGGTGTCGGCTGCCGCCCTGCGCTAGCCCGCAGGCGGCGGGGGCGGCGTCGGGAGCCGGAACGTCTGGCCGGGACGGATCAGGTCCGGGTTCGCCGGGTCGACCAGGACGTCGCGGTTGGCCTCGATCAGACCGGTCCAGTACGGCGCCACCTCGCCGTCGGTGGGGGCCCGGCCCCAGCTCTCGGTCAGCGTGGCCTCGGCGATGTGCCACAGGTGGTCGCCCGGCACCGCCGTCCACGTGGTCGGCGCCGCCTCCTCGACCGGCGTCTCGTCGACGTCGAGCGTCGAGGTCCCGTCCTCGGTGTCGGGGAGGCGCCGCAGGATGACGTCGTCGCTCTCGGGCAGCCGCTCCAGCACGACCTCGTTGTCGGCCAGGGCCCCCGTCCCCCCGCCCTGCGGGGCCTGGTCGGGGAACAGGTTGGCGGCCATCAGGCTGGCGGCCGAGGCGGTGAGGCCCACGCCGGCCACGGCCCCGAGGATCTTGCGCACGGCCGGCAGCGTGGTCAGGTCGGCCAGCCGCACCAGGGCGGGGATGCGGCTGAGCCGGGCGGCGAGGCCCAGCACGGTGACCACCAGCAGGTACCAGGCGAGGGCCAGGCCGACCAGCCGGATGACGGCGAAGGCGGCCACCACCGCGTCGCGGTCGTCGAGCCAGAGCTGGAGCTCGGACCGGTCGAGCAGCGGCGGGGTCGAGAGCTGACCCGACCCCAGCCGGTTGAGCACGAGGATCGTGGCGATCAGGGCGACGATCCAGAGCGCGCCGACCAGGAAGCGACGCCAGCCGGGCAGCTCGTCGACCTCGACGGTGGTGGGAGCGGGTCCGAAGGCGCGGGTCATGCCGCCACCTCGACGGTGACGGGCTCGCCGCCGGGACGGTCGGCCACCAGGCGGGCGCACCCGTCGCCATCGGGGTCGACGGCCCGGAGGGCGGTGGCCCCGGCGATCTCGGCGGTGGCGTCGACGGTGAGGGCGCGCTCCCAGCGGTCGAAGACGAAGACCTCGCCGGTGCTGGCCCGCAGCGAGGCGACGGTCGCTCGTCCGTCGCAGTCCCAGTCGGCCACCACGAGGACGTCGCCCGGCCGCCCGGCCCGCCAGGTGGTCGTCCCGACCGTGACCCGCTCGCCCTGGATCGAGACGGCCTCGGCGCACCCGTCGCCGTCGACATCGGCCGCCGATCCGTCGACGGCCGGACAGGGAGCGGTGGTGGTCGGGACGGTGGTGGTGGTCGTCGTGGTGGTGGTGGTGGTCGTGGTCGTCGGGTCCGGCTCGGTGGTGGTGGGCGCCGTCTCGACCTCCGGCTCTGCCGACGACGGCGCGATCCAGGCGGCCGCCGCCAGGGTGGCCGCGACGGCCGCGCCCAGGGCGATGCCCGCCAGCGTGCGCCCCTGCGGCCGGCGGACCCTCCACCCCGCCAGTTCGGGTCGTCGGTGACGCTTGGGTGGGGGGCCGGCGGCGGCGCGGACCGACTCGGCCAGCTCGGCGGCCGACGGTCGGGTGGCGGGGTCGTCGGCCTGGGCCCGGTCGGCCAGGGTGAGCAGGGTGGCCCGGCGGCCCCCGTCGCCGGCTCGCCCCCGCCGGCTCTCGGGGATGACGGGCCCGCCGTCGTGCGGCGCCACGAGACGGGTCAACAGGGCGCCGAGGGCGGCGACGTCGTCGGCCCGGCCGGTGGGGAGGTCGCCGGCGCGGGCGGCGTCGGCGAAGCCGGTGAGCACGGCCCGCCCGCCCGGCGCCAGCAGGACGTGGTCGGCCGTCAGCCGCCGGTGGACGATGCCGGCCCGGTGGAGGTCGGCCACGGTGGTGGCGACCTGCGCCACCAGGTCGCCGGCGGTGGCCACCGGCAGCCCGGTGACGGTGGCCAGCGAGTGGGGCCCGACCCAGGCCAGGTGGAGCTCGCCGGGCCGCACGGCCACCACGGTGACCGCACCCGGGTGGGCCAGCGTGCGCAGCACCGTGGCCTCGCCGGTCAGCCGGGCCGCGGCCTCCGGGTCGGTGGCCCGCTTGACCAGCACCGGCTGCCCGTCGACGCCGGTGACGACCCGGTGCGTCGTCGGGGCAGAGGTGGTGGGCACCACCCCTCCGTACCCCATCGGGATCGAGATGACACGAGAGGGAACGTCACTGCTCCAGGTCGGAGGTGGCCCGGGCGGTGACCTCGACGGTGTCGGGGGCGCCCGGCAGGGCCTTGGAGAACACCGTCTCGACCGCCAGGGTCAGCTCGATCTCGACCGAGGACTCGGCCACGTCGACGGAGAAGCCGACGATCCGGGCCTCGGGGGCGTTCTCGGCCAGCGAGTCGGCGGCGGCCCGGCGGGCCAGGGCGGGGTCGAGGGTGACGGCGCCCCCGCCGTAGAAGGCCCCCTCGTCGAACCCGGCGGCGGCGGCGTCGTTGGCCGCGCCCTGCGCCGCCGTGACCAGCTCGCGCTGGCCCAGGTGGATGGCGGCGAAGTCGACGCAGAAGGCGCCGAGCACCACGAAGACCAGCACGGCCGCCGGCATGAGCATCAGCGACGAGCCGCGGTCGTCGGTCCGCGGCCGCCTCAGCACGCCGACCCTCCGTCGACCCCGGCCCGCAGCCGGTCGATGCGGGTGGTGTGCGACGACGTGACGTCGAAGGCCTCGCCGAAGCCGCCGATGACCGGGATCTTGATGGCGGGGACCGGGTAGCTGGCGGTGTAGGTGACCGAGCCGCAGCGGACGAAGGCGCCCTGCGGCTCGCTCAGGTCCATGCGCGCGGGGCTGCGGCCGTAGGCCCGGATGGCGTCGTCGGCCGCGCTCCGCGCCGCCGCCTCGCCCGCCAGCCCGCCGTCGCTCTCGGCGTAGGTCCGCGCCGCCTCCCGGGACGCCGAGGTGACGGCGAACTTGGCGTCGATCACGCCCCAGGCGTTGACGAGCAGCAGGGTGCCGAAGACGAAGATCAGCACGCAGAAGGGCAGGACCTCTGCTCCCGCCGACCCGCGCTCGAGGGGCCGGGGGACGGAGGGTCGCACGGGCTGGTGGGCCAGCCTCATCGGACCCTCTCGACCCGGACCCGCACCGTCTTGTCGATCTCGCCGACCCCGACGTCGGCATCGGTGAAGATCAGGAAGCTGGGGTTCTCGACCACGATGTGCAGCTCGACCACGTCGTCGGTGATGCGCCAGTCGATGTCGCGGATGCGGGACGAGTAGCGACCCAGGTTCTCCTTCAGGTCGGCCTCGGCTCGGGTGGCGGCGGCGCGCCGATCGCCGTCGGCCACCTCGGCCCGGGCGACCCGGCGGGCGGCGTCGTAGGCGCTGGCCGTCACGGTGGTGTTGGCGTACAGGTTCACGCAGATGTGCACCGCGAACATCAAGAACCCGAGGAACACGGCGATGGCCGCGGCCGAGGTGATGAGGCTCTGCCCCCTCTCACGCTCCAGCGCCGTGGTGGGGATCACGATCCGATCTGGTCGACCTGGTCGCTGGTGTTGGTCGAGGCGTTCTCGAAGAGCAGCTTGAACGCCCCCCACATCAAGACGCCGAGGAAGGCCATGATCAGCACGACGATGGCGGCGGAGATGACGCCCTCGCCGCGATCGTCGGTCGCGAGCCGGTGGCGAGCGTGGACCAGCGCGGAGCGGGTCCACGTGTAGGTGGCCAGGGAGAGGGTCTGCATCGGTACCTCCATGTGGGTGATCAGGATCCGGAGAAGAGGGTGAGGGCCTGGGTGAACGGCACGGCCAGGAAGATGACTCCGGGTATGAGGGTTGCCACCGTCACCGGGATCCACACCTGCTGGCCGCGCCGCTCGATGCGCTCGATCAGCTCGCGGTGCACGTCGCGGCGGATGGCGCGGGCCTCCTCGCTGATGAGCCGGCCCAGGTCGCTGGCCTCGCGGTTGAGGGCGAGCACATGGACGAGGCGGTCGACGGCATCGACGTCGGCCAGGGCCGCCCACTCCCGCAGGGCGTCGGTCTCGCTCAGCCCCTGGCGGACCCGGCTGATGACGCGGGCGATGTCCTTGGCGCAGGCGCCGTTCGAGCGCTGGGCGACCCGGGCGAGCGCCCCCGAGAGCGAGTAGCCGGCCGACAGCAGGAGGCCGATCTGCTCGCTGACCACGGGCAGCTCGAGGAACAGGTTGCGCTGCCACCGCTTGGACGCCGAGGAGATCTGCTGCTCGAGGACGAGGAAGGCGAGGAGCGGGGCGCCGAAGGTGAGCAGCACGCCGACCGGGATGGGCAGGCCGACGCCGACCGAGGCCAGCGCGCCGAGGCCGAAGGCGGCGACGACCCACCCGAGCTGGCGGACCCGGAAGGCGGTGACGTCGAGGGGGGAGTGGATGCGGGCGAGGCGGACGCCGAGGTCCTCGCTCACACCGAAGAGCCGGGCCACCTGCTCGCCCACGTTGCGGGACACGGGGGCCACCACGTCGCGGAAGCTCTCGATCGACAAGAGGCCGCCGCCCTTGCCCGGCGCCAGCCCGCCCGGCGTGTAGGGCCGCAGCCGCTCGGTGAGCGGGCGGCGGGCGAACCAGCGGGTGGTCGACAGCAGCAGCGTGGTGCCGACCCACAGCACCATGCCGGACAGGACGAGGATGCGGATCATGCCTCGAACACCCTCTCCTCCTCGGGCAGCCGCATGATCGCCCCGGCCCACATCCAGCAGGCGATGATCATGGCGATGGCGAGGAGCACGGCGGCTTGGCCACCCGGGGTGCCGTAGGCCTCGCGGCCCTCGCCCACCGACACGCCGGCGGTCGCCATGCCGAGCGGCACGACGAGGACGAAGGCCCGGGCGAAGCGCACGCCGGCCTGCTTGGCCCGGGCGTCCTTGCGCCCCTGCACGTCCTGGATGCGGTCCTCGATGAGGTCGCGGAGCCGGCTGTCGAGGTCCGAGCCGCCGATCTCGTGCGCCACCAACAGGGTCTCGCACGTGGCATCGGCGGTGGGGTCGGCGAGGCGGTCCTTCAACACGGCGACGGTGCGGGGGAAGTCGGTGGAGATGAGCCACTCGCGGTGGGCGGCGTCGAAGGCCGGCTGCATCTCCTCGGGCCCCCGCTGGCCCACCTCGAACAGCGCCTGGGGCACCGACCGGCCCAGCGACCCGGTGAGGATGCGGATCTCCTCGATCATCCGGGGCCACGCCTCCTGGGCCACGGTGCGGCGGATGCGGCGGCGGTTCCGGTAGCTGGCGATCGGGAAGCTGGCGGCGAACGTGCCCAGGGCCAGGGCGGGCACCGGGGCCGCGAAGATGGCGTAGCCGAAGGCCGAGCCGATGAGCCCCAGCACGCCGACGACGGCGAGGAACTCGCCCGGCTGGACCCCGTCGAGCCCCGCCTGCACCAGCCAGTCCTGCGGCCCGCGGTGGGGGCGGGCCCGCTTGGCGACCTTGGGGCCGGGGGCGATGCCGGTCCAGTGCAGCGCCACCGCGGTGTAGATCAGGTGGACGCCGTAGGCCCCGGCCAGGCCCAGCAGGAGGGCGGCGAGCGGGCTCATCGCACCTGTCCGTTGCCGGACACCGGGTGGGGGCGGGCGTCGTCGAGGATCGAGCGGATGTCGAAGCCGGCGTCGCGGAAGGGGCGGGCCAGGCGCTGCGGGATCTGGCCGGTCCAGGTGAGGGGGGAGTCGATGCCCTCGCGCCGGAAGACCTCGGTGACGGTGAAGGCGTTGCCGTCGGGGCTGGCCGAGAGGTCCTCGACGGTGATGACCTCGGTGACCCGGGGGCCCTCGGGGGTGCGGGCGCAGTGGACGACGACGTCGATGGCCTCGGTGACCAGGCTG
>DASVEC010000188.1:0-9919 GCA_036380755.1 Iamia sp.
TTCACCATCGGGGCCATGGGCTCGGGCGGCCGCAACTTCTACAACGACGCCTTCGGCCGTCTCGGGTACGCGGACGACGTGGCCCGGGTCCAGGAGCTGTGGCGGGCCGGCGACCGGGACGCCGCGGCCGCCGCGGTCCCCCTCGACCTGGGTCGGCTGACCAACCTGATCGGCTCCGATGCCGACGTGGCCGAGCGCCTGGAGCTGCACGCGTCGGTCGGCATCACCACGGTGCTGGCCAAGCTCGACGGCGGCCCGGACGCCCAGCTCGCCACCCTCGAGCGCCTGGTGCCGCTGCTGCCTAGGTGACGGCGAAGGCCCGCACGATGAAGGTGCCCAGGCCGGCGATGGCCGGGGGCACGGCGAAGAAGCGGAACGGCGCCTCGCCCAGGGCGTCGAGGCCGGTGAGGTGCTCGACGATCGGCACCCCGGCAGCCAGCAGGGCGGTGTGGATCGGGCGCTCGCCACCCCGGGTGTCGTCGATGTTGAGCGAGTCGATGCCGACCACGGCCGCACCGGCGTCGGCCAGGCGCTCGGCGGTGGCGACGGCCAGGTAGGGGTGGCCGGCCTCGCCGTAGCGGTCGGTGCCCCAGTGGGCGTCCCACCCGGTGCGGAACAGGACCGCCCGCCCGGTCACGTCCTCGCCGTCGAGGAGCTCGGGTCCGGCCTCGGGCTCCGGCGCGGTCACGACGACGCCGGGGACGTCGGCCACCCGGGCCAGGTCGAGGCCCGTGAGGTCGTGACCGTCGGCGAAGCGGTGGAACGGCGTGTCCAGGTAGGTCCCGGTGTTGGCGACCATGTCGATGCGGCCGATCTGGAACTCGTAGCCCTCGGCGTAGCGCTCGCGGGACTCGGCCCGGCTGAGGTGGTCGCTGATGGCGGGCCCGGGGAGGCCGGGGTAGGTGATGGTGCCGTGCCCGACGGGGTGGCTGAGGTCGACGATGCCCATCCCTCAGTGCACCACGCGGTAGCGGAGCGAGGTGGCCAGGGGGATGTGGTCGACGCTGATCGGCTCGAGACGGACGGGCCTGCCACCGGGGTGGTCGAAGAGGCGGGTACCGGCGCCCAGCAGGACGGGGGCGATGCTGGCGAGGACCTCGTCGAGCACGTCTCGCTCCAGGAGGCTCCGGGCGAGGGTGGCGCCGAGGACGTTCACGACCCGGTCGCCGGCCGCCTCGGCGGCCAGCCGGACGCCCTCGTCGAGGTCGGGCGTGCAGGTCACCCCCTCGACCGGGTGGCTGGTCACCGCGAACATCGGCCCCTCCCATCCGCCGCCGAAGACCTCGCCCTCGCCGTCGGTGCCCTCGTAGGGGTCGCGGCCCCGCATCGTCCCGCCGCCGACGAGCACGGCCCCGACCTCGGCGATGAAGGCCTCCATCGCCGCGTCCGGACCGAGGTACGGCACCATCCACGACATGTCGCCGTCGACCCCGGCGATGAACCCGTCGAGCGACATCGTCGCCGAGTACACGAACCTGGCCATGTCAGGCGACGTCGGTGGGGGTGCCGTCGGTGACGGCGACGAGCTCGGCGAAGGTGGTGGGGTAGATGGCGTGGGGGATGCCGCCGGCGGCCCAGACCTCGTCGTAGGCGTCGAGGGCGGTGTCGATCAGGGTGCGCACCGGGGCCGGGTGGCCGACGGGCGCCACGCCCCCGATGGCCTGGCCGGTGGCGGCGCGGACGAAGGCGGGATCGGCCCGGTCGATCGAGGCCACGCCGAGGGTGGCCGCCACCTTGGCCGTGTCGACCCGGTGGGCGCCCGAGGTCAGCACCAGCAGGGGCGAACCGTCGGCCGAGAAGATCAGCGAGTTGGCGATCTGGCCCACCTCGACCCCGAGGGCGGCGGCCGCGGCCTTGGCCGTCGTCACCGCGTCGGGCAGGACCCGGACGGCGAAGGGCGCGCCCCGGGCGGCGAGGGCCTCGCCCACGGCGACGACGTTGGGGTGGTCGGCAGCGGCCATGGCGCCGACAGTACCGACGGGTGCGGGCCACGATGGGGCGATGACGCCCGACCTCGATCCTCGCACCACGGCCCAGCTGGCTCTCTTGTGGAGAGCAAGACAAACTTTTCCCGGGGGATCAACGAACTTTGGTTGTGTTCGCGCCGAACAGGGTTCTAGTATGCCCACATCCGGCGAGAGGTCGGACAGCCCATAACACCTTGGAGACATACGATGAACAGCCACGCCAACATGCTGTCGGTCCCCGCCACCCGGGGGAGGATGGGCAGCAGCGAGTACTTCACGGCCAACTTTCCGATGGGGATGGTGGTGAAGCTGTTCGCCTACGACCCGGAGAAGATGCCTGCGCTCCCGCCCGAACAGCGCACGCAGCGGGCCTTGAAGAAGAACCGCGTGCCCGAGATCGCCGAGTACGTGCTCGATCACGAGGACTACCTCTTCTCCTCGATCACAGTGTCCGTCGATGCCGAGCGCCTGGCATTCGACGAGTCCGAGCTCGACCCCAACCTGGGGATGCTGCGCCTGCCGATGGAGGCCGAGTGGATCGTGAACGACGGGCAGCACCGGGTGGCTGGGATCGCTGAAGCCATGGCACACGACGCCACGCTGAAGTACGACAACCTGAGCGTCGTAATCCTGCCGGACGGTGGCCTGGAGCGGTCGCAGCAAGTCTTCTCGGACCTCAACCGCACGGTCCAGAAGACCTCGAAGTCCCTGGACATCCTCTTCGACCACCGCTCGCCCATCAACCGCATCACCACCGCGTGTGTGGGTCGGGTGCCGCTCTTCACCAAGCGGATCGACAAGGAGCGGGTGTCGCTGTCGATCCGTTCGAAGGACTTCGCGACGCTATCTGGGGTGCAGGCCGCGACCTCCCAGCTGCTCGGTCACATTCCCGAACAGGCGGACGACGACGCCGTGCAGGAGCAGGAGGACCTGGCGGTCGAGTTCTGGACCTTCGTCACCGACGTGGTGGAGCCATGGGCGGAGATCGCGGCGGGTGATGTCCGACCTGCGGACGCTCGGGCCGAGTACCTGTCGTCCTACGCTCTCGCCCTGTGGGCCGTGGGCTCGGTGGGGCGGTCAGCCATCGACGACGCCGAGCGCAACGGGGGCGACTGGCGGTCGCGGCTGGGCGCCCTCACGAGCGTCGACTGGCTCAAGACCAACGACGAGTGGCAGGGGATCTGCATGATCGGCAAGGACGTCGTGACCAGGGTGCCGACGCGGAAGGCTACCGCCGACCTTCTGCGGTGGAAGACGGGCCTGGGCCCGCGGCCGGCTGGGGTGTTGGACTGAGCCGGCGATGACGCCCGACCTCGATCCCCGCACCACGGCCCAGCTGGCGTTCCTGGTCGAGGCCGACCGGCTCAAGTCGATCCTGCGGGCCAACCCGCTGGTCGACGGGTCCCGCCGGGAGAACAGCGCCGAGCACTCGTGGCACATCGCCCTGATGGCCGCCGTCCTGGCCGAGCGGTCCGAGGAGCCGGTCGACCTCGGCCGGGCGCTGTGCCTGTGCCTGATCCACGACCTGGTCGAGATCGACGCCGGCGACACCCCGCCCTGGGACGAGGCCGGCCGGGCCACCAAGGCGGCGCGGGAGGCGGCCGCGGCCGACCGTCTCTTCGCCCTCCTGCCCGACGACCAGGCCGCCACCTTCCGGGCCTGGTGGGACGAGTTCGAGGCCGCCGAGACGCCCGAGGCCCGCCTGGCCCGCGCCGTCGACAGCCTCGCCCCGCTGATCGTGAACCACGCCGCGGGCGGGCAGCTGTGGCGGGAGAAGGGCCGGACCGAGGCCGACGTCCGGGCCCGCAACGCCCGCCTGGAGACGTGGGTGCCGGGCCTCGTGCCCGTCGTCGACGCCCTGGTCGACGATGCCGTGCGGAAGGGCTGGCTCTAGCGCCGGACGGCGAGGTGGAGGCTCGTGCGGGGGCCGTGGACGCCGACGTCGAGGGTCTCCAGGTCGATCCGCCGCTCGACGCCCTCGAGGAAGCGGCGACCGCCGCCGAGGATCACCGGCATGACGTCGATGCGCAGCTCGTCGACCAGGTCGGCGGCGAGGAGCTGGTCGAGGAGGTCGGGTCCGCCGAGGACCGTCACGTCCTTGTCGCCGGCGAGCTCCTTGGCCCGGTCGACCGCGGCCTCCAACCCGTCGGTGGCGAACTCGATGAAGAGCACGTCGTTGCGGGCGGGGATCCGCGCCGGCGCCTCGTGCGTCACCACGACGATCGGGCACTGGAACTCGTAGCCCTCGGCGTAGCCGTCCGGGTCCTCGGCCATGTCGAAGAAGCGCCGGCCCATCATCGCCGACCCGGTCTCGGCCAGCGACTCCTGGGCGGCGGGCGACTCCATCACGGAGTCGGCGTCGGTGTAGAGGGGTCCGATGTCGCCGTCGGGGAGGGCGACGTAGCCGTCGAGCGAGATGGTCATGCCACCGATGAGCTTGGTCATGCCGGGTCTGACCTCAGCGGCGCGCCGATCTCATCGCCCGTCACGGAAGCCCGGCGAGGCGAAGCCGAGTGGGCCTAGGGAACAAGCATGACCTTGCCCACGCCGTCGGCGCGCGAGGCGAAGAGGGCGTAGGCGTCGGGGCCGTCGGCCAGGTCCATGGTGTGGGTGACGACGACGGCCGGATCGATCCGCCCCGACGCGGCCAGACGCATCAGGGTGGGCAGCTCGCGCTGGACGCTGCACAGCCCGATGTGGATCTCCAGACACTTGAGCTGGGCCAGGACCATCCGCATCGGGAAGTCCATGCTCTGGTTGACGCCGACGATCGACACCCGGCCCTCGCGGCCGGGCAGGTCGAGCGCCAGCGTGAGGGTGGCGTCGGCCCCGACCGCCTCGAGGGCCACGTCGACACCCTTGCCGCCGGTCATCTCGGCCACCGCGGCGCGCACGTCGTCGGCCTCGACCGGCTCGGCCCCGAGGGCGGCCGCGGCGGCGCGCCGCTCGGGCACGAGGTCGATGGCCAGCACCCGCGCCGCCCCCATCACCTGGGCCGACACGACCGACATCAGACCGACCGGGCCCAGCCCGATCACGGCCACGGTGTCGCCGGGGCCGACCCGTCCCCGCCGGGCGCCGTACCAGGCGGTGGGGAGGTTGTCGGTGAGGACGATGCCCGCGGCGTCGCTCAGCGCCTCGGGGAGGAGCGCCAGGTTGCGGTCGGCGGCGGGGACGGCG
Source organism: Iamia sp. (assembly GCA_036380755.1). Lineage (GTDB taxonomy): Bacteria > Actinomycetota > Acidimicrobiia > Acidimicrobiales > Iamiaceae > Iamia. The sequence continues at coordinate 5,148 of DASVEC010000188.1, forward strand.
AGGGCCTCGGCCTGGGTGCCGGGATGGGCGTGGCCCAGCCCCCAGCACCCCGACTGGCCCGTCTCGCACTGGAGGATGTGGCCGTGGGCGCACGGCGAGCAGTGCCCGCAGGCGACCGACGCGGTCACCAGCACCCGGTCGCCGGGCCGGACGCCGTGGACCGAGGCGCCGACCTCCTCGACGATGCCGACCGCCTCGTGCCCCAGCGAGTAGCCGGTGTCGGGCGAGAAGCCGTGGCCGTCGTAGATGTGCAGGTCCGACCCGCAGATGCCGGAGGCGGTGATGCGCACGACGGCGGCGTCGTCGTCGAGGAGACCGGCATCGGCCACGTCCGACACCGCGACCTGCTGCGGACCTTCGTAGGTCAAGGCCTTCATCGGAGGATGTCCACGGCGTCGAGGTCGAGGGCGTGCTGGGCGTGCCGGGATGCCATGGTGAGGAACATCTGGTCGCCCCGGGGCGTGCGCTCGACGAGCATCGACGCCGCCACGGCCATCACCAGCCCGGCGAACGTGCCCCGTCGATGGTCCTGCCAGCACGCGTCCCACCCGTAGCCGGCGATGCCGGCGGCGAGCAGCCGATCGTGGTAGCGCCGCACGAGCCCCTCCTCGGCGGGCCGGCGGTCCTCGGGCAGCAGCCCGGCGCCCATGACGTAGGCGACGTCCTGCAGCGCCGGGCCGACCGCGCAGGTCTGCCAGTCGACGACCCCGCGCACGTGGCCGTCGTCGGGGTCGAGCAGCAGGTTGTCGAGTCGGTAGTCGCCGTGGGTGATGGTGAGCGGCGCGGTCGGCGGGGCGAGGTAGGCCTCGAGGTGGCCGAACAGCTCCTCGCCGACGGGGCCGACGTGGGCGTCGAGGTCGGCGGCGTAGCGGTCCTTGAACCCGGTCCACACGCCCGGCAGCAGCATGCCGAGGAAGGCCCGGCTGGCGTCGAGATCGCCGTGCAGCCACTCCAGCTCGGCCAGCATCGGGTCGCCCCAGCGGGGGGCGTGGAGGTTGACCAGCTCGTCGATGGCCGAGGCCACGACGGCCGGCGTGCAGCCGGCCAGCTGATCGCCGGCCTGGGCCGGGGCCATGTCCTCCAGCAGCAGCACGAACGAGGCGGTGGCGGTGTCGATGTCGGCGTGGAAGACGGCCGGCGTGCACATGGGCAGCTGGGGGGCGAGCTGCTGGTAGAAGCGGACCTCCTTCTCGTAGCTGCGCAGCGAGAGGGCGGTGGCCCGGCTGGTGGGGTCGGCGGCCGGGAGCTTGGCCACGATCGACGTCGGCGCGGTGGCCGGTGCGCCCTCGTAGCCGAGCGTCAGCCGCAGGCTGTCGCACATCTGCCCGGTGCCGACGGGCTTGGCGTCGACCGAGGTGACGCGTCCCCCGTCCAGGATCTCGGCCAGGGCGGCGGTGAGCCACTCGGTCGTGAGCGCTTCGGGGGTGTCGGCGATGACGATGGTTCTGTGACCCACGACGCAGGAACCTAGAGCTCGTAGCCGCCCTGGTGGGCGGCGATCAGGCGGAGGGCCTCGGCCGAGGTGGTGGGGCCGTAGGTCCCGGCCGGCGGCAGGTTGGCCCGGATCTGCTCGATGTCGGCATCGCTGACCTCGCAGGTGCTCTCGGGGACCTCGATGCCGTAGAGGCGGGCCGACGTGAGCCCGAAGATGTCGGCCTTGATCTCGTCGGTGAGCTCGGGGTAGCCGTGGCGCTCCTGCAGCTCGGGCGAGATCTGGAACGTCCGCAGGGCCTGGATCTGGTCCTGCGGGGCGCCGAACCAGATCGAGTCCGTGCCCCACACGACCCGGTCGGGGCCGACGTGCGTGAGCAGCTTGCCGAGGACGTGGGCCGCCGCCGTGGTGTCGCGCATGAGGAACCACCACGTGCCGCCCAGCTCGGCGTAGACGTTGGCGCTCGTCTCCACGTCGTTGTCCTCGAGCGTGCGGATGAGCCGGTCGACGCCCTGCGGGTTCGGGTCGTCGGGGTCGTAGGGCCCGACGCCGCCCTGCCCGGGCTCGAAGCCCGAGTGGTACACGACGAAGTTGATGTCGGGGTTGCGGGCCGCGGCCGGGCCGATGTCGCTGGGGTCGGCCAGCTCGGGCGTGGTGCCGACGATCGAGCTGATGCCCTTGTGGGTGCAGATGATCGGCGGCCCGATCTCGCGCACGTGGTCGATGAAGCGCTGGCCGATCTGGGGGCGGGCCGGGTCGTGGTCGTCGAAGTAGAAGTGCTGGTCGACCGGGGTCATCGTGTAGATCTTCCAGGCCGCGATGTCGTAGCGGTCCCGGGTGTCGGTCATGGCCAGCAGGTTGGACTCGAGCTCGCCGTGGTGGGGGTAGGCGCCGCCGTGCATGAGGACGCGGCCGTCGCACCCCAGCCGGGTGGCGACGTCGATGGCGTGGACCATGTCGCCCGACTGGAGGCCGTCGAGGGCCTGGGCCGGCAACGCCGAGAGGATGGCCATGGTCGTGTCGGACCGGACGAACATCTCCCGGAAGTAGGCGTCGACGGTGAAGCAGGTGCGGGGGTCGCCGTCCTCGGCGCCCTCGGGACAGGCGGCGTGGGGGAAGGCCGACGTCCACTCCCCGCCGGGCTGGGACACGTCCTGGTTCACGTAGTGGGACTGCACGTCGAAGATGAACTCGCCACCGCCCAGCTCTTCCAGGGCGGCATCGGTGTCGACCGTGGCCTCCTCCGACACGTCGTAGGTGCCGCCCGGCTCCTCGCCCCGGCTCTTGGCCTCCTCCTTGGAGCACGCCGCCAGCATGAAGAAGGTGGCGGCCGCGCCCGTGGCTCCGGTGAGGAAGCGGCGTCGGGAGATGCCCAGCCGCCGGGCGTTGACGTCGGCCAGCTGGTGGGTGCGCCGGATGGCCTCGGCGACCATCGCCGAGTGGGGGATGGGCACGAACTCGCCGTTCGACACCGGCCCGAGCTTCACCGGCAGCTGCGGATCCTGGTCGGCCATGCGGGCCTCCTCCGGGAGAAACGTGCACCCATCATGCACGTTCCGCCCGGCCGATGTGAGGTGACCGTGAGCGGTCGCACCGCTACCGTGCCCCGATGGCGCGGCGGCGGCGACCGATCTACGTGGAGTCCCGCATCCGGGCGCCGATCGACGCCCTCTGGGACGCGACCCAGGAGCCCGACCTCCACCAGCGGTGGGACGTCCGCTTCGGCCGCATCGCCTACGACCCACCGGTCGCGGGCGAGCCGCAGCGCTTCACCTACGCCACGACCCTCGCCCCGGGGTTCACCGTCGCCGGCACCGGCGAGTCGCTCGGCGAGCGGGAGCGGCCCGACGGGACCCGCTGGTCCGGTCTGCGGTTCTGGGCCCACGACCGCCGGTCGATCATCGAGGCCGGAGCCGGGTACTGGCGCTACGTCCCGACCGACGACGGCATCCGCTTCCTCACCCGCTACGACTACCGCCCCCGGTGGGGGCTCGCCGGCGAGGTGATCGACCGCCACGTCGTGCGGCCCGTGTTCGGCTGGGCCACCGCCTGGAGCTTCGACCGCCTGCGCCTGTGGCTCGAGGACGGGACGCCGCCCGAGCGGTCCCGGGACCTGGCCGTGGCCCACGCCGCCGCCGTGGGTGGGCTGGCCGGGATCTGGCTCTACCAGGGTCTGGTGCCCAAGCTGCTGCGGGCCGATGCCGACGAGGTGGCCCTGTGGCGGGGTGCGCTCGGGCTCTCCGAGGCCGCCGCCCGGCGCGCGGCGCGGGCCGCGGGCGTGGTCGAGGTGGGGATGGCCGCCGCCACCCTCGCCCGGCAGAACACCCGCTGGCCGTTCGCGGCGGTGGTCGTGGCCATGCCCGTCCTCGCCCTCGGAGCCGGCGTCGGCGACCGGCGCGCCCTGACGCGCGCCTTCAACCCGGTGTCGCTCAACCTCGCCTGCGCCGCGCTGGCCGCGGTGGCGTGGGCCACCACCGACGGGCGCCCGTCGGGGCGCACGCCCCTGCGGTCGGCACCCGATCGCCAGCCCGACGTCGAGGACGTGGAGGAGATCCCGTGACATCGATCTACGAGGAGCAGCTGGGCGCCGACTTCGCCCGGCTGCACCCCCGGATGCAGTGGCGCTTCGGCTTCTCGTCCGCCGACGGGGTCGCCCACATCGGCACCGGCGTCATGGAGGAGGTGTGGCGGGGGCCGTTCTGGACGCTTCCGTTCCTGCTGCTCGGGTCGACGCGGCGGGTCCTGTTCCCGAGCCGGGGTCGGGACGTCCCCTTCACCATCTCCAACTACGCCTACGTCGACTCCCTCGGGCGCGAGACGGTCACCTGGTCGCGCCGGTTCAAGCTGAAGCACCGGTACCGCTCGTTCGACGCCACCATGGTCCGGAGCGAGCGGCGCGACCTGATCATCGACTACCTCGGGACGCACCAGCACCTCGCCGTCGACATCCACTGCTCGGTCGACGACGACGGCGCCATGTGCCTCACGAGCGGCGAGCAGCGCTTCTTCGAGGGCCCGATCGCCTTCCGGTTCCCGATGCTGTTCACCGGCGTGGCGACGGTCCGGGAGTGGTGGGACGAGGCCGACGAGCGCTTCCACATCGACGTCCGGGTCGAGAACCGGCGCTTCGGGCCCCTGTTCGGCTACCGCGGCTCGTTCACCGTGGTCGAACGGCCGGTCACCGATCCCGCCGACATCCCCCTCGACGTCAAGCCCCTCCGCGAAGAGCACCGCGAGTAGCCGGAGGGGTCACCAGGGGACGGCGCCGTCGCGATCGGTGAAGGAGGCGGCGCCGGCCTCCCCCTGGCGCAGGCTCGCGGCCACCACGGTCTCCGCCGCC
>DASVEC010000189.1:0-5942 GCA_036380755.1 Iamia sp.
TCGGCGGCGGCCCACGCCACGAGGGCGGCGTGGAGGCTCTCGGTCGCCGCGGCATCGTCGCCGGTCACCGCCATGGCGGCGCAGACCTCGTCGTCGTGCCGGTAGGCCACGTAGGCGTCGCCGCCCCACCCGTCGACGACCTGGAGGGCCTCGACCGGATCGGCCCGCGAGGCCAGGAGGACGAACCAGGTGAGAGGGTCGAAGGTGTCCTCGTCGAGGACCTCGGCCCCGTCGGGCGCGGCGATCTCGACCTCGGTGACCTCGGCCCGCTCGGTCTCCCACGCCGACGGGTCGAGCATCTCCTCCTGCGACGGCGGGTCCCGCAGCACGGCGTCCCACGGCTGGCCGCCGTCGACCCGCTCGCGGTAGGTCAAGAAGCCCTCGCCCAGCGCGTAGGGCGCCCCGAAGAGGATCGACAGCACCGGCGGGACACCCTCGAGGGCGACCTCGCTCTCGTCGATGCTCGTCTCGGTCTCCTCCTCGTAGGCGGCCCGCTCCTCGGCGGTCAGCACCTCGGTGACGTAGATGTCCTCGATCCGCCCGGCGTCGCCCTCGGCCATGGCCCGCAGGCCGTCGTGCTCCTCGAAGGCCTCGTCGTCGGTGCGCTGCAGGTCGAAGTGCTGGTCCTGGAGCACGTGGGTCAGCTCGTGGGCCACGGTGACCCGCACGGCCGGGGTCAGCTCGTCACCCCGCACGACCACCACCTCGCGCTCGGGGTCGTAGTAGGCCAGGGTGCCCTCGCTGGCGAGGTCGCGGGTGGCGGCCCCGAGGTCGACCTCGCCCTCCACCAGCCCGAGGGCGCGCATCGTGGCGACGAAGTCGTCCATCTCCTGCTGCTCGTCCTCGTCGGCCGCCGTGGGATCGCCGGCCGCCTCCTCCACGTACTCGTCCTCGGTCTGGAAGACGACCTCCACCGGGTGCCGGAACTCGAGGTCCCGCTCGTCGGACACCCAGTCGGCGATGGGGGCGACCTTCGGGTCCCAGGCCGAGGGGTAGGTGGGCGCGGGCGTCTCGGCCGACGAGGTCGATCCGCTCCGCAGGACGCCGAGCCCGACCACCGCCGAGGCGACCAGCACGACGACCGCCAGCCCGATGGCGGCCAGCGTCAGCGGACCCAGGCGGCGCGGTGTCGGCGGCAGCGGCGGGGCGGGCGGCCACCCTGCGGGCTGCGCCCACTGGCCCGGCGGGCCCCCTCCTCCGGGCGGGGCCGGAGGGGCCGGAGGCCACGACGTCACCACCCGCGCCCCCGCCGGCGGCGGCGCCAGGGCCGGAGCCAGCCACGCCGGCGCCTCGACCTCGGCCGGCACGGACCCGTTCACGGGCGGCGGAGGCGGCAGTGGCGGCGCAGCCACCTCGGATGGAGGGAACAGCGAGCCGCCGGGCACGGGCGGCGACGGGGCCTCGGGCGCAGCGAACGGGGCCGGGGCCACGACCGGCGACGGCGGCACGGGTGGCGACACCGGTTCCGGCGGGGCGAACGGGGACGCACCAGGCGATGGCGCGGTGACGTCGGGTCGAGGGAACAGAGACCCACCGGACGCAGGCGGCGGAGGCGGCGACGGGGCCTCGGGCGCAGCGAACGGGGCCGGGGCCACGACGGGCGACGGCGGCGCGGGTGGCGACACCGGTTCGGGCGGAGCGAACGGGGACACACCAGGCGGCGACACGGGCGGGGGCGGCCAGGAGACGACCGGCGCAGGCGGGACCGGAGGAGCAACGGCCCCCGGCGCAAAGGGGGACGGGCCGGGCGGCGAGGAGACGACGGGCGCAGGCGGGGCGGGCGGGGTGAAGGAGGACGGGGCGAGGGGGGTCGGGGCGACGGCGGAGCGGGCCGGGTCGCCGACGGAGACGGCGGGGCCCGGCGGGGGCAGGGCCGGGCCAGGCGCCGGCGGGGAGCTGACCGGGGCCACGGGCGGCGTGGCCCCGTCGAACAGGGCCGAGGCCTCGACGGGGCGGCCGGTCAGCGACCGCGCCGGCAGCGCCGACGACGCCGCGGGCACCGGCCCCTCGGCCCGGCGAGGCGATCGCGGCGGCCCGACCGGGCCGAACGGGTCGCGGACCTCCTCCTCGAGGGGGCGCGACAGCACAGGGGGTGGCCCGTCGGTCCGAGGCGGCGCGGGGCGATCGTCGTCAGCGTCCGACACGCCTCTCTCATCGGTCAGCGACCGCCGGACCTGAGCCCGACGAGCAGGGGGTCAGGTGCGGAGGGCAGCGAGGAGGGCAGCGCCGACGGCCCCGGCCCGCTCGCCCAGGCGGGCGGCCACCAGCGGTACCCGTGGCCGGCGTTCGCCGCCGAGGGCCAGCTCGCGCAGACGCCGCCGGGCGTGGTCGAGGAAGAGGTCGGCCTCCTCCGACACACCGCCCCCGACGACCACGATCTCCGAGTCGAGGATGTTGACCAGGTTGGCCACCCCCAGCCCGAGCCAGTCGCCGAAGGTCTCCATCACCGCGAGCGAGGCGGGATCGCCGGCGCGGGCCCCGGCCACGACGTGCTCGCCCCGCACGGCCTCGACGTCGCCGCCGGCGAGCGCCACGAACCCGGCATCGGCCGGAGCCACCCCCGACGAGATCGCCGAGCGGGCCAGCCACCCCATGCCCGTGCCCGAGGCGTACCGCTCCCAGCAGCCCCGCCGGCCGCACGGGCAGAGCGGCCCGGACGGGTCGACCACCATGTGGCCGGGTTCGCCGGCGAAGCCGTAGGCCCCGCGCAGGGGCTCGCCCTTCACCGTCATGCCCCCGCCGATGCCGGTGCCGAGGGTGATCACCAGCGAGTGGTTGCGCCCCCGTGCCGCGCCCCGCTCGTGCTCGCCCCACGCCGCGCAGGTGGCGTCGTTGTCGACGACGACGGGGAGCCCCAGCCGCTCCCCCAGCTCGGCCGCCAGCGGCACGCCGACGACGCCGGGGAGGTTGGGCCCGTACCGGAAGGTGCCGGCCCGGTCGACCAGGCCGGGGGCGCCGAGCCCGACGGCGCGCACGTCCTGCCCGGTGGCCTCACGGGCGCGCCGGCGGAGGTCCTCGGCCAGGTCCCCCAGGGCGTCGAGCACCTCGGTGGTGCCCGCCGGCGTGGCCACCTTGTCCTCGACGACGGCCTCGCTCCCCTGGTGGCCGGGGTCGATGGCCACCCCGAGGAGCTTGGTGCCGCCGAGGTCGAGCCCGACGACCAGCGGCCCGCCCGGGACCGCAGGGACGCCGAAGCCGGGCGCCGACGCGTTCAGTAGCGGAGCAGGGCGCCGATGCGCCCGTGCACGTCGAGGTCGGCGTTGCCGACGCAGATCTCGACCTTGGCGCCCTGGCCGAGGGCGTCGTCGATGGCCTCCTCGACGACGTCCTGGACGGGCCGGAGCCCGGGCTCGTCGGCACCGCGGCGGTTGGGGCGCACGTCGTAGAGGAAGCCAGTGGCCTCGCAGCGCCACCCCTCGGCCTCGTACTCGTGCGAGACGATGAGCTGCTCGACCCGGCGCTCGGCCAGGGCGGCCAGCACCAGCCCGAGACCGGTGACGGCCTTGCCGCCGGACCCGACGGTGTCGAGCAGCCGGCGGACGAGGGCGGTCTCGCGCGCCCGCTCGGTGGCCTCCTCGAGCTCCACCACGGCCTTCTGGATCGTGTCGAGACCGGCCTGCGGGGTGACGTTGATCCGCCCGACCAGGCGCTCGCGCAGATAGGCGTGGAGGGCCCCCTCGACATCGTTGACGAGATCGTCGGACGCCCCGATGCACAGGTGCTCGAACCCGTTCTCCTGGAACACGGCGAAGGCCAGCGCGGCGGCGTTGCGCACGTGCTGCGAGGCCAGGGCGTCGACATGACCGGCCACGTCGCCCCGCTCGCTGCCCCCGCGGGTGTCGTAGTCGCGCGGCAGCTCGTCGAACGTCTCGGTGACCTCCTGCATCTCGTCGAGCTCGAACACGAACATGCGGGCCCGCTGGCGGTCGACGAGGAGGACGCCGTAGCGCCGGCTCTCCTCGGCGATGGCCTCGAGCTGGCCCAGCGCGGGCTGCTCGTTCACCACGACCCGGCTGCGCACCCGCACCGGCAGCGGCACGACCTCGAACAGGTCGCGGGCCGTGCACGAGAAGAGGGCGAGGCCCCGCACGCGGGACCGGTCGAAGCCGCCCTTGACGAAGCCCTCGATGCGATCGAGGTCGTGGTGGACGGACTTGGTGCCGTTGGCCCGGCCGCGCGCCGACCGCAGCACGGCATCGAGCTCCTGGTCGATGTCGCGTTGGGTGAGCAATCGTCGGCCGTCGACGTCGAGGTAGCAGGTCGTGACCGGTTCACCTCCCGCCTCGAAGCCCGCCAGGGTGCGCAAGGTGTCCTCGGTGATCGCGGTCACGGAACCTCCATGTCGTCGGTGACCGCGATGGTAGGCAGGCGGGCGCGCCCCGCGCTGCCGGGCCCGGATCAGATCGACGAAGCCAGGCTCGGAAGGGCGAGACCGACGGCCTCGGAGCCGGCGTCTCGGGCCCACGCGGCGACGTCCTCGCGGTCGGTCACCACCAGCACCTGCACGGCGCGGGCGGGGCCGACGAGGGCGTCGCAGAGGGTCTGGACGTCGTGGGGGCCGAGGTCGCCGAAGGGCTCGTCGAGCACCAGCGGCGCCGGGCCGGGACCACCGGGCACGGCCGCGGCCTGGTGGCTGGCCAGGACCGAGAGGACCCGCCAGACGAGGTCGTCGATGTCGAGCCCCTCGTCGTCGGACCCGGCCCGGGTGGCCCGGATGGCGCGGAGGGAGTCCCGCTCGAGCTGGGCGAGGGCCAACCGGGCCTCGGCCCGGCCGATGGCCGTGTCGGCGTCGTCGCCGGGCGCGGGTCCGGGCGAGAGGAGGTGGGACAGGGCCACGTCGAGCGCGGTCTGGGCGTCGCGCGCCTCGCCCTCGAGCGCAGCCAGGTCGGCCGCCGGGGCCGCCGGCTCGGTCGAGCCGGCCCACGGCGCCGGGGTGGTGGCCCGGCGGGCGTCGGCCTCGGCGGCGACGATGGCGACCTCGGCCCGCTCGGCCTCGGCCCGGTCGTGGGCGAGGCGCTCGTCGGCCGCCTCGATGGCGTCGGAGGCGATGGCCGACGAGGCGACCTGCTCGCGCAGGGCGTCGCGGCGGGCCACGAGCGCCTCCCAGGCGCGCCGGTCGCCCTCGGCGGAGTCGAGGGCGACGAGCTGGGCGTCGATCTCGGCGAGGGCGGACTCCAGGCCGCCGCGACGGGACTCGTCGGCCCGCGCCCGGGTGATCCAGTCGCGGGCCCGGGCCAGCACGGCCTCGCGGCTCAGGACCTCGCCCAGGGGCACGCCGACCTCGTCGAGGGCGAGGCGGAGGTCGGGCAGCGGATCGGTGGAGATGCGGTCGCGGAGGGCGCCGGCCACGTCGTCGCCGGGGTCCTCGCCCAGCAGGTCGACGGCGCGGGCCCGCAGGGCGGCCAGGGTGGCGGTGAGCCGGCCCTGGGCAGCATCGGCGTCCCAGCTGCCGGTGGGATCGGGCGGGGCGACGGCGGGGCGGGAGGCGTTGAGCTCCTCCTCGACCTGCGCCTCGACCTGGGCCAGCCGGCCCTCGGCCTCGCGCAGGGCCCGCCGGGCCTCCTCGGCACCGAGCTGCGACGTCGCCCCCGACGCCCGGCCCGACACCATGAACTCCGTGTAGCTGGCGAAGCCCATGCGGGCGAGGATCTCCCGCTCGGCCAGCTGGGCGTCCTCGAGCCGGCGGCGGGCCTTGCCCACGCCGATGCGGCGCTCGCTGCCCTCCCAGGCCGAGAGGACCTCGGCGTGGGCGGCTTCGAGGGCCTCGACGTCGGTCGGGTCGAGCGGCGAGGCACCGCTGGCCTCGGCCACGGAGCGGCGGGCGGAGGTGACCTCGTCGTTGGCCCGGGCCAGCCGGCTGGCGCTGACCTCGGAGATGGTGACCGGCGGGCCGGCGGCCGGCAGGGGCGGCGGAGGGGGCGGGGCGGAGGCGGCCTCGGCCG
>DASVEC010000190.1:0-15101 GCA_036380755.1 Iamia sp.
GCCCCCTCGACGGACCGCCGTGGTCCCGGGGTCCGCACGCTAGGAGACGAGGCCGCCGCTGTCGCCACCGATGCCGGAGACAGGGGCTCAGGGGTCAGCCGGCCCGGGGCACGCCTCCGCTGTGCTCGCCCTCGCCCGCACCCCGCACCCGGGCCAGGGCGACGAAGGCACCGGCCGTCTCGTGCTGGAGCTCGGGCAGGTCGCGGGGCGGGAACCACTCGACGGTGACGATCTCGGGGCTGCGGGGACGGGCGTCGCGCCAGTCGGTGCCGGGGGCCACCCGGGCCCGGTAGACGATGTCGACCCGCTGGGGCTCGGCGTCGACGACGACGGCGGGCTCGCCCAGCAGGACGACGTCGAGACCGACCTCCTCCCGCACCTCACGGACGGCCGCCGCGGCTGGCTTCTCGCCCCGCTCGAGGAGCCCGCCGGGCACCCCCCAACGACGCCGGTAGACGTGGCGGACCAGGAGCAGGGCGCCGTCCGGACGCTCGATGAAGCACATGGAGCCGACGGTGAACGACGGGGCGATGGTGCGCACGACCCGGCGGCGGGCCCCGGTCGGGAGCGCCCGGAACCCCCTCAGCAGGGCGCGGTGCAGGCCGGGGTGCATCGGGGCAGCCTACGGCTCGCACCCGCTCCCGGCCCCGCAGTTGCCCGACCCCGCCGAGACCCGCCCTGCGGGTCAGTCGGGCTCGATCAGCGGGAGCGGGCCCACCCGGCGGTACCGATCGCGCAGGGTGGCGGTCAGCCCGGCCGTGGCCCCGGCGACGATCGGGCGCCGCACGGGCGCCGAGAGGTCGTGCAGGGGGCGGTCGTCGAAGCCGGCGACCGTCGCCCCGGCCTCGCGGCAGACGAGCATGGCCCCCAGGTAGTCCCACGGGGCCAGGCCGTCGCCGCTGCAGTCGAGGAAGGCGTCCAGCCGCCCCGACGCCACCGCGCACAGGTCGAGGGCGGCCGCCCCGAGGGCCCGGCACTGCGCCCAGCCGAGATGGCGGGCGGGCAGGCCGTTGAGGCCGACGATGGCCCGGCGCAGGTCGGTGCAACCGCTCGTCGACGCCGGCGCCCCGTCGACCTCGGCCCCCTGGCCCCGCACGGCGACGGCGCGCGTGCCGTGGACCAGATCGTCGACCAGGGCGACGCGCGGCCCGTCGGCGTCGAGGACGCAGAGCGAGGTCGCCCACCACGAGATCCCGCGGGCGGCGTTGGTGCTGCCGTCCAGGGGGTCGATGACGACGGTGAGGTCCCGCTCGCCGTGGGTCCAGCCGCTCTCCTCGCTGTAGATCCCGAGCCCGGCCCCCCGCAGCACCTCGAGGGCGGCGGCATCGGCGGCCAGGTCGCTGTGGTGCTGGCCGGCGACGGTGTCGGCCACACCCCAGTCGGGGGTGGCCGCCAGGGCCCGTCCGATGGCGGCCGACGCCGCCACCAGCACGTCCAGCAGGTCGTCGTCGGTCACGACGACCGACGGTAACCGGGCCCGCCCGGTGTCCGGGTGCTCGGCGCTTCCGGCCCCCGACGGAGACATGGCAGGCTGGGCCCTCCCCGAGGAAGGACCCGAGTGGCCGTCATCGATGTCGCCGGCTTCGTCGCCGAGCAGAAGGAGCACGCCATCGCGCACGGCTTCCACGTGCACGACGAGCGGCACTTCGTGGAGACCTACTCGCTCCGTCAGGCCTGGGAGGTCGACCTCCACCCGGAGGAGGCCTGCGGCGGCCCGCTCGACATCCACCTCGCCCTCGAGGTCGACCCCCGTGTCCTGCTGTCGTTCGAGGACCTGGTGATGGAGCTCGACGAGGGCGCCGACCCGCCGGACCTCCACCACTTCCCGCTCCACTTCTCGTGGTCGCTCCCGCCGCTGGCCAACTCCCCCGACCTCCTGGTGCTGGCCACCGACCTGGCCGGCGTGGGCGGCACCGACCTGCCGCTCGAGGTCTCGGCCATCGACTCCTTCGCCTCGGTCACCGACGCCCCCGACCGCAGCGTCGGCATCGTCGGCCGGGTCGAGGTGTCCCTGTCGGAGGTCTTCGTGGGCGAGCGCGAGCTCCTCTGCAGCGAGCTCGACCGGGCCATGGAGGTCAGCCGCTGGCTCCTCGAGCGCTGCGAGTCCTGGCTCCCCACCGACGACTGACGAGCGTCGTCACGACGCCATCCCACCATCCGGGTCGTGCAGTTAGTCCGACGAACGTCCTCCGCGCCGCCAGCGGGGGCAGGCGTACAGGTGGAGCCCGACGAGCACCAGCAGGATCCAGACGGCGGGGACGACCATGGCAATCACGCTGACGCCAGCCCATCCGTCCCAGGCCGCGTCCCACGAACCGGAGACGACCCCGGGCAGCAGGGCGAGGGAGAGCACGACCCGCAGGTTCGGCCACGAGAGGAACCTCGGGTCCTCGATCCGGAGCAGCGGTCCCACGCCCTCTGCCTACCCCAGATCAGGTTGCTCGGTGGGGCCGGTGGGGATCGAACCCACGACCGAGGGATTATGAGTCCCCTGCTCTGGACCACTGAGCTACGACCCCGGGACCGGCGGGCGGCGCCGCGGGGCGGAGCCGGTGGTGCTCCGATCCGTGGCGCCGCCGCCAGCGTGGCTCCGGGGGTGGGGCTCGAACCCACGACAAGCTGATTAACAGTCAGCTGCTCTGCCAGCTGAGCTACCCCGGAAGGAAGAGCAAACGTAGCAGGAGCCCTCGCCCGCGCCCCACCCCTCTTCCCGCCCCGAGGGCGGGATCAGTCGCCGAAGGCCGACACGTCGACGGCGACGCGATCCGGTCCCGGATCGTCCGGGCCGGCGGTGACGGCGGGCGCCGTCGCTCCGGACCGCAGACGGGTCGCGGCGACGCCCAGGGCGGCGCCGGCGAGCAGCGCTAGGACGATCTTCATCAGTCGGCCTCGAGGTAGTCCCGCAGCTTCTGGCTCCGGTGGGGGTGGCGGAGCTTGGCCAGCGTCTTGGACTCGATCTGGCGGATCCGCTCGCGCGTGACCCCGAACTCGCGCCCGACCTCCTCCAGGGTCCGCGACTGGCCGTCCTCGAGCCCGAAGCGGAGCCGCACGACCTGTTGCTCGCGCTCGTTGAGCTCGCTCATGGCCTCGACCACGGCGTCGACCAGCATGGTGCGGGCGGCGGCGTCGGCGGGGGCCTCGGCCTGCAGATCCTCGATGAAGTCGGACAGGTTGGAGTCGTCGGCCTCGCCCACCGGAGAGTCGAGCGACAGCGGGTCCTGGGCGATGCGGAGGATCTCGCGCACCCGGGTGGGCGACATGTCGACCTTGGCCGCCAGCTCCTCGACGGTGGGGTCGCGCTCGAGCTCCTGGAGCATCTGGCGCTGGATGCGATGGACCTTGTTGATCGACTCGACCATGTGCACCGGGATGCGGATGGTGCGGGACTGGTCGGCGATGGCTCGGGTGATCGCCTGGCGGATCCACCACGTGGCGTAGGTCGAGAACTTGAAGCCCTTGGTCCAGTCGAACTTCTCGACCGCCCGCATCAGGCCGAGGTTGCCCTCCTGGATGAGGTCGAGGAGCTGCATGCCCCGGCCCACGTAGCGCTTGGCCACCGACACGACGAGACGGAGGTTGGCCTGGATCAGCTGGGACTTGGCCTCCTCGCCGTCGCGGCACTGGCGCTCGAGCCGGCGCCGCTCGGCGAACCCGAGGGCGTCGAGCCCGTCGGAGGCCGACAGGTCGGCCAGCTGGATGGCGGCCTCGGCTCCGCGCTCGATGCGCTGGGCCAGGTCGACCTCCTGCGGACCGTTGAGCAGCGGCACCCGCCCGATCTCGCGCAGGTAGATGCGGACCGAGTCGGCCGAGCCGCTGCCCCGATCGGTGGTGGGGGCCCGCACGACGGCGCGGCGACCAGTGTTGACCGCAGGGGGCTTGGGGCGGGAGTCGATGACCCGGCCGCGCAGCGGGGCGGCGGCGGCGACCACGTCGGGGTCGGCATCGAGGTCGACGGTGGCGGCATCGAGCGTGGGCGCGACGAGGTCACCGGGCGGCGGGGTGACCGGCGAGGCCGGGACGGCATCGCTCGATTCCCCTGGCTCCACCGCGGGAGCGACATCAGGGGGCAGGGCCCCCGTGGCTCCGTTCATGACCTCTCCTCGGCCCGTTCGGAGAGCCACGCTAGCAACTGGTCCTCGACTTCTCTTCCGGGCCGCGCATCGGGCGCCACCGCCTGCAGGCGCGTGAGGAGCCACGAGAGCATCGGGTTGAGCTCGGCGGCCTCCTCGTCGGTGGCCCCGCGCAGCTGGCGCCGGAGCATCTCGACCTCGCGCTGGCCCTGCAGCCGGAGCAGCAGACGACGCACGTCGACGGGGTCGCCGGTCTCGTCCTCGGCCGCCAGCCGCCGGATCAGCTCGGCCGTCTCGGGGTCGGCCGCGTCGATGGCCCGGTGGAGGTCGCCGTCGGCGTCGCGCAGGGCGCAGAAGGCCATGGCGTGGTGGTCGTCGGCGAACAGGACCTCGTGCAAGAGGGGGAGCATGACCTCTCGGTGCTCGGCATCGACGGCGAGCCGGAGGGCGACCAGCTCGGGGGCGTCGGCCCGGACCGTCCGGCGCACCGGCGCCTCGGGCACGCGCACCCGCGGGCGCCCGCCCGGACGCAGCGAGGCCCGCAGCCGCTCGACGTCGATGCGGCAGCGGTCGGCCACCTCCATCACGTACTGGTCGCGCACGAAGTCGCTGGGGTGCTCGCCGATGACGTCGAGGGCGGCCTCGGCGGTGCGGGCCCGCCCCTCGGGCGTGTCGGTCCGACCGGCCGCGAGCGCCCGCTCGACGCGGAAGCCGAGGAACGGGATGGGCTTGGTGACCGCGGCGCGCAGACGATCGGGATCGCTGCGGGCCAGGTCGCCGGGGTCGTGGCCCGTGGGCAGATCGGCCACAACCACCTCCAGCTCGTGGGCCTGCTCCCAAGCGTACACACGTTCGGCGGCCGCTGCTCCGGCCGCGTCGGGGTCGAAGGCGAGCACGAGCCGGCGGGCGAAGCGCTTGAGCATGCGGACGTGGTCCTCGGTGAGCGAGGTGCCGCACGTGGCCACCGCCCGGGGCACGCCGACGTCGGCGAAGCCGATCACGTCGGTGTAGCCCTCGCAGACGATCACCTCCTCCGCCTTCACCACGTCGCTCTTGGCCCAGTTGAGCCCGTAGAGGACCTTGCTCTTGTCGTAGAGGGGGGTCTGGCCCGTGTTGCGGTACTTGGGCCCCTCCTGGCCCGGCATGATCCGGCCGCCGAAGCCGATGGCGTTGTCCTGGGCGTCGAAGATCGGGAACAGCACCCGGCCCCGGAAGAAGTCCTGTTGGCGCCGGGCCCGGTTGACGAACCCCAGCCCGGTGTCGACCAGGACCTTGTCGGGCAGGTCGAGGTGCCGGCTGAGCAGATCCCAGTCGTCGGGCGCCCAGCCCAGCCGGTAGCGGCGCACGCTCTCGCCGTCGAAGCCCCGCTGGCGCAGGTAGGCGCGGGCGGCGCCGGCGTCGCGACCGGTCAGCAGGCGGTCGTGGTACCAGGCGACGGCCTTCTCGAGGGCGGCGTGGAGGTGGGCCTTGCGCTGGCGCTGCTCGCCCTGGCCCCGCTCGGTGTAGCGGACGGTGACCCCGCACTGGGACGCCAGCCACTCGATGGCCTCGGGGAAGTCGAGGTGCTGGAGCTCCTGCGCCAGCCGGATGGTGTCCCCGCTGACCTGGCAGCCGAAGCAGTGGTAGAGGCCCTCCTCGGCGTTGATCGAGAAGCTCGGGGTCTTCTCGCCGTGGAAGGGGCAGAGGCCGGTGTAGCGACGCCCGACCTTCTTGAGCTGCATGAACTGGCTGGCGACCTGGACGATGTCGGCCCGGCCCCGGACCTCGGCCACCGTCTCGTCGGTGATGCCCACTCAGCCCACCCCAGGGCACGAGGAGGACGACGCGGTCATGGGGGCGGAAGGTACCAGCGCCGTGCGACAGCCACTCCGGAAGATGCCCCCGACGAACTCGGTGGGGTAGACGCCCTGTTCTGGGCGTCCATCCCACCGAGTTCGGGGGCGAAGGCTCTCAGGGCGCGGGGTACTCGGGCGCCTTCTCGTCGTCGGGCGGGGCGTCGAGGATCGTCTCGCTGCCCTCCTCGTCGAAGACCTTCAGGTCCTCGGTCCACTCGCCCGGCAGGTACCGCGTGCCGCCGTCGACGTAGCGCCACATGCCGGTGCCCTCCTTGCCGATCTCGTCCTCGCCGGTCGCCACCGGGTCCCACCAGATCTCGGTCATGTCGTCGCTGCCGTTGTAGTCCTCGTACTCCCAGATGTCGTGGTCGCCGTAGGACAGCGAGGTCTCGGTCTCGTACCGGGGGGTGGGGGGCCGGGAGAACATGCCGGCCTGGAGGGTCTCCGGCGTCAGCTCGGGCCCGGCGGCCTGGAGGGCACCGAAGAAGGTGGCCACGTTGGGGAACAGCACGGGGCTGGTGTCCGGGGCCGGCGGCTCGGTGCCGTAGGCCCACTCGTACAGCACCCAGTGGCCCCGCTGGGTCTGGTCGGGCTTGACCGTCAGCGGGCTGGGGCCGAAGGCGTGGGCCCACTGCTCCTGGTCGTAGCCGCGGGAGAAGGCGGTGGTGTCGACCAGCGCCTGCGGGCCGAGGAGCCACTCCGGGAAGAAGTCCTGCGCCGTCGCCTCGGTGGTGAAGGTCGACGGCGCGACCGGGTCGCCGGAGAAGACGATGGTGGTGACGCCGGCCTGCTTCAACCGGGTCATCACGCTGGTGGCCTGCTCCTGCAGCCGGGCCGGGTCGAGCGTGTAGGAGATGCTCTCGGCCAGCTCGATGTCCTGCTCCGCGAGGAGCTCCTCGAACCGCTCGGCCTGCTCGGCCGAGGTGTCGTTGGACTCGATCCAGAGGTAGCCGAAGACCCGCTCGGTGTCCTGGAGGGCCTCGTCACCGGCGAACTCGGCCGGCTTCCCGGCGAGCTTCTTCTGCATGTACTCGACGAGGTGGATCAGCACCTGGTCGGCGTTGATGGGCGGGCCGTACAGGTAGGGCGCCCGGTCGGCGTAGAACTCGGGGTTGCCGGCGGTGCAGCCGATGCAGACCACGTTGCGGGCCGCCAGCTCGTCGGCGAAGGCGCTCGTGAGGACGGGCCCGCCCAGCACGGCGAAGGCCCCCATCTCGTCGGCCGCCTTGACCGCGTCGGCCCGGGCCGCCACCTCGTCGTTGGCCGGTCCGCTGCCCACCAGGATCTCCAGGTCCACCTGGCGGCCGTAGAGCTGGTACATCTCGTTGAAGAGGTCGGAGTAGCCCTCGATCGTCTCGCTCGCCTGGGCGACGGTGTCGTCGTTGGCGATGGCCTGCGTGATGTAGTCGATGATGGGGTCGTCCTCCATCGCGACGTAGGCGACCACCTTGATGGCGTCGGCGGTGACGCCGTTGGAGGTGTCGCCCCCGTTGTCGCCCTCGATGTCGGCGTAGCACTCGGCGGCCAGCAGGTACGGGATGGCGACCCGCCCCGTCTCCTGGTCGCAGGTCTCCGGCCAGGTCAGCTCGTCGGTGGTGCCTGCCTCCTCGGCCTCGCTCCACGAGACGGCCCCGTCGGGCGCGTCGGCGCCCTGGGCGGTGCCGTCGCCGGCGCCGGCGGCGGTGTCGTCACCGTCGTCGTCGTCGGACCCACCTCCCACGAGGAGCACGGCGAGCACGATCACCGCCACCACGGCGATGGCGGCCAATGGCCCCCACCGCCGGAGCAGCTTGCTCCGGTCGACCTCGGGTCCGTCACTGCTGGGCAACATCAGGAATCCTCCTGGGTGGTCAGACGAGCTCGCCGGAACGGGCGATGACGCTGGCGGTGGTGCCGAGGTACGACGCGACCACGGCGGGGTCGTGGAGCACCTCGGTCGGGGTGCCGACGGCGATGACGGCGCCCTGGTCCATCGCCACGAGGCGATCGGACACGGCGGTGATGAGCGGCATGTCGTGCTCGATGACGACCACGCCGGCGCCGACCTCGTCGGCGATGCGGCGCAGCAGCGGGGCGAGCGCCTCGGTCTCGCGCTGGGCGATGCCGCTGGAGGGCTCGTCGAGCAGGACGACGGTGGGCCGGTGGGCCACCACGCAGGCCAGGTCGACGATGCGGCGCGACCCGGTGGACAGCTCGCGCACGAACTTGGACCGGAACGCCTCCAGGCCGAGCAGGTCGATGAGCGCGTCGACCCGCTCCCGCACCGCCTCCTCGGAGTCGAACGAGGCCGGCAGGTGGAGGGCGGCGCTGAGGGGGTCGCGCACGTCGACCCACCGCTCGAGGGCGACGGCGATGGCCTCCTCGACGGTGAGGGCGGGGAACAGGCGGGCGTCCTGGAACGAGCGGCCGAGCCCGGATCGCGCCCGGGCGCTGGCCGACAGTCCCGTGACGTCGCGACCACGCACCTCGACCCGGCCCGCGGCCGCGGGGGTGAACCCGCTGATGAGGTCGAACAGCGTCGTCTTGCCGGCGCCGTTGGGCCCGATGATGCCGACGACCTCACCCGGCGCCACCTCCAGGGTCACGCCGTCGACGGCGGTGATGCCGCCGAAGCGGACCGACAGGTCGTGGGTCGCGAGGGCGACCTCTCCCCCGCCCTCGGTGGTCGCCTCGACGTGCTCCTCGGCGGTGTGGCCCTCGACCGCCTCGTCCTGCGGGATGTCGGCCAGCTCCTCGTCGGTGCGCTCGCGGACCTTGGTGGCGGCCCCCGCTCCCTCGAGGAACACCGACCGGAGGACGTCGGGCCGGTCGAGCAGCTCGGCCGTGGGCCCGTGGAAGCGGATCTGGCCCTTCTCCATGAAGAAGGCGGTCTGGGCGACGGTGAGGGCCACGTTGACCGACTGCTCGACGATGACGACGGTGGTGCCGGCCGCGGCGATGCCCTCGACGATCGGCAGGAGCTGCTCGACGATCACCGGCGCCAGGCCCAGCGAGAGCTCGTCGATCATGAGGAGGCGGGGCCGGGCGAGGAAGGCCATGCCCAGGGCGAGCATCTGCTGCTGGCCGCCGGACAGGTCCGACGCCGGGTCGTCGAGCCGCTGGCGCAGCACGGGGAAGAAACCGAGGACCTCCTCGACCCCGGCCTTGGTGCCGACCCGGTCGGAGCGGTGGCCCCACGACCCCATCGACAGGTTCTCGCGGACGCTCAGGTCGCCGAACACGCCGTGGCCGCCGGGCATCTGGGCGATGCCGAGGGCGGCGATCTCGTGGGGCGGGGCGTGGGTGATGTCGCGGCCGTCGAAGATCACCGCCCCGGCATCGGCCTCGACGATGCCGGAGATCGACTTGAGCAGGGTGGACTTGCCGGCGCCGTTGGTGCCGAGGAGGGCGACGATCTCGCCCTCGCCGATCTCCACGTCGACGCCGAAGAGCACCTGGACGTCGCCGTAGCCGACCTCGAGGTCGCGGACGAGGAGCAGCTTCGACCGCCCCGCAGCCCGCTCGTGGGCGGCCTCGGCCCGCGCCGCCGACGCCTTCCAGACCTGGGCGATGTCGCGGTTCACGCTCTTGCGGGCGGTGGCGATGATGAGCCCGCCGACCAGGAAGATCGGCACCATGAGGACCATCCCCCAGCGGATCCCCCACCGGTCGGCGATGGCCCCGAGGATCGGCAGGAACACCAGGCCCGGCATGACCCACAGGGCACCGACGGAGAACCCGATGGACCGGGCCCGGGGCGGGATGGCCAGCGAGAGCGAGGCCAGGATGCCCGGCCCCAGCACGGCGAGGCTGCCGGCGATCACCACGTTGGCGGCGACGGCCACGACGATGTTGGGGGCCAGGGCGAACACCAGCAGGGCGCCGGACACGACGAAGGCCACCAGCGAGAGGAACCGCATGACCAGGCTGGTGTCCTTGGCCATCAGCCGGGTGGCGACGCGGGCGCCGATGATCACCCCGGCCAGCTGGGCCGGTTCGACGCCGGCGGCGACGAAGCCCCGGGCCTTCTCGTCGAGGCCGAACTGCTCCTCGTACATGAGGGCGGCCAGCGAGACGAACCCGATCAGCGAGGCGCCGAGGAACGGCAGGCTGTACCAGATCCGCCGCAGGGTCTCGATCTTCCAGACCATCCGCCAGCCCTCGCCGAACGAGGGGGCGACCTCCTCGGTGGCGATGACCTCCGCGGTGGCGCCCATGGCCGCCCGCTCGTGGCCGCCCCGCACCGGCTCCTTGAGCCAGAAGGCGAGGACGACGAAGACGGCCGTCGGGACGACGAAGAGGAGGAACGGCGTCCGCCACCCGAACTCGGCGGCGAGGAGGCCGGCGAGGAGCGGCCCGAGACACGCGCCGACGGCGTTGGCGGCGCGGTGGGCCGAGAACACCCGCGCCCGTGCCGCCGGCGGGTAGTAGTCGGCCAGCAGCGAGTTGTGGGTGGGGTCGACGGTGGCCCGGCCGATGCCGGAGCCGGCGCGCACGATGAACAGGAAGATCACGCCGCCGGCCAGCCCGGTGAGGAGCGAGAACACACCCCAGAGGGCGCCACCGGCGGCGGCGATCGGCACCCGGGGGTACTTGTCGGCGGCCGAGGCGATGGGGATCTGGAGCACCAGCGACAGCAGCGTGACGCCGGCGATCAGGGTGAGGATCCCTTGGGTGCCGAGGCCGAACTCCTTGCGGATCTCGGGCAGGAGGATGCCGAAGGCGGTGCGGTCGAGCTCGTCGACGGCGTTGAGGCCGAACAGCACGACCAGCGGGAGGATCGGTCCCCCCGACGTGATCTTCTGCAGGAGCGCCCTCACAGCTTGATCTCTTCGGGGATCTCGGCGGGCGGCTCCGGCGGCGGGGCGTCGGAGGGTGGGTCGTCCGGCTTGGCCAGCGAGAACTCGCCGTCGGGGTCGACCGCACCGGTGATCGGCGGCGGTGGGGCCGGCGCCTCGATGCGGTCGTCGCCGACCAGGCTGGGCACGACCAGGCCCCGACGGCGGACGACCGACCGGAGCCACAGGTCGCGGATCTGGAAGAGCAGGCCGCCGAGCCCGTTGGGCAGGACGAGGAGCACGACGAGCACACCCGCGCCGGTGGCGAGCACCTGCCAGTCGGCGGGGAGGAACCACTGCGTGCCCCGGAGGTAGACGGCGCCGAGCACCGCGCCCGGGAGCGACCCGATGCCGCCGATGACGGCCATGGTGAACACGGCGAAGTTCTGGCCCGGGTTGTACGGACCCTCGCCGAACGACTGCTGGTGGTGGACGAAGAGGCCGCCGGCGAAGGCGGCGATGGCACCGGACAGGGCGAAGGCGGTGAGCTTGGCCCGGGTGGGGCTGACGCCGTAGGCCTCGGCCGCCCGCTCGTTCTCGCGGATCGCCAGCAGCACCCGGCCCGAGCGCGACCGTCTCACGCCCCGCAGGGCCAGCACCACCAGCCCGAAGCCGACGATGGTGACGTAGTACATCCGGGTCGGGGTGTCGTAGTCGACGAGGCCGAGGATCGGCAGGCGCTGGACCCGGTCCGCCGAGCCCGGAACCCAGTCGAAGAAGCGATCGTTGAGCAGGTACGAGGTCGTGGCGAGGGCGAAGGCGAACGTCGTCACCGCCAGGTGCAGGCCGCCGCGCCGCAGGGCCGGCAGACCCACGAGCAGGGCGACCACGCCGCCCACCAGCGCGGCCAGCAGCAGGCTCACGAGCAGGTCGGCGTCGTGTTCGACGTTGGCCTTGGCCGCCACCACCGCCCCGATGGCGAAGAAGGCGACCTGGCCCAGCGACACCTGCCCGGCCCAGCCGCTCAGCACCACCAGCGACAGGGCGAGGATGGCGTAGATGACGACGGCCGACGCCTTGAGCGAGCGGTCGACGCTGAGCAGGTGGGGCAGCGCCAGGACCGCGCCCAGCAGCACGGCGCCGCCGACCCAGCGGACGAGCTTGACCTCGGTCTCGCGCCGCAGCACGGCGGGGACGGGCCGCACCTCGTCGGCGGCCTGCCAGCCCGAGGACTCCTCGTCGCCCACCCGGCCCTGGCGGCGCCGTTGCACCACCAGGGCGACGCCGATGACGGCGGCCAGGATCGGGTCGATCAGCAGCGGGCTCGACGCGTTCCACTGCACGCCGAGCTCGAGGACGCCGAGGGCGGCGGCGCTGAGGCCGATCAGCGTCAGGTTCGTCATCCGCCCGATCAGGAGGGCGGCGAGGGCGCGGAGGAGGATGCCGAAGCTCAGGGCCGAGCCGACCGGCAGGCCGAGGATGCCGGCCCGGAGGAAGGTGGCCACGAAGGCCAGCAGGCCGGCCACGGCCCAGACCAGGGTCTGCACGCGGTGGACGGGGATCCCGAGCAGCGAGGCCCGCTCGGCGCTGGTGGCGCTGGCCCGCACGGCCACGCCGAGCTGGGTCCGCTGGAGGAACCAGGCCAGGACGACGATGCAGACGGGCACGACCGCCATGGCGATCACGTCGTTGGCGTTGAACACCACGCTGCCGAAGGTGAAGCTGATGTCGAAGGGCGCTTCGATGCGGGGCGCGAGCACCCGCTCGTCGGTCCACAGTCGGGGCATCAGCAGGGCGCAGGCGGCGAGGATCTGGGCCAGGCCGAGGGTCGCCACCGTGAGGATCAGGCGGGGTGCGTTGCGGAAGCGGCGGATGATCACCGCCTCGACCAGACCGCCGACCAGCAGGGCGGCGAGGAGCCCGGCGGGGACGGCCAGCCAGTAGCTCCAGCCCCACGCCGTCATCAGCATGAGCACGAGGACGGCGGGGACGCCGCCGAGGTCGGCCTGGGCGAAGTTGAGGATGCGGTTGGACCGGTGGATCAGGGCCATGCCCAGCGCCACCAGGGCGGTGAGGCCACCGATGACGACGCCCCGCACGAAGATGCCGGCGGGCACCGGGAACACCGCCAGCTGGAGGGCGATGATGGCCAGTGGCGGGCCGACCGTCGGGGCGAGCGCCCGCAACCGGTCGACCGGCGCGGTGGATCTCCGATCGGGCTCCGGGGCGAGCTCCGCCGTGGGTGTGGTCACGCGTGCTCGTCCCTGGTCGGCTGGGGCACCTGTCGTCCCGATCGTTCGTCGCTGCGGTCCATCGCCGTCCACATGTCAAGCCATGTGACGACCGTCTCCGATAGTAGTATCGGATCGATGGTGCGCAAGGAGCACGACGCGGGAGAGGTCGCCATGGCCGAGGGGGACGACAGCACCCGCGAGCGGTTGATCCGGGCGGCCGTCGACATCGTGGCCAGCGAGGGCATCGCCGCCCTGACCACGGTGAACGTCTGCCGCCGGGTCGGCATCGCCCAGTCCAGCTACTACACCCACTTCGCCAGCCGCGACGAGCTCCTCCAGGCCCTGGCCGAGCTGGGCGCGGCCGCCACCCGCCGCACCAACCGGGCCGCCCGGGCCCAGTTCGGCGCCCATCGCGACCAGGTCCACCTGCGGGACACCGTGCGGGCCCCGCTCGAGCTCATCCGGGCCAACCCGGCCATGTTCCAGCTCGGGCTGCAGGCCCGCCACGAGCCGCCCTCGTCGCCGCTCGGGGCCCACGCCCGGGCCATGGACGCCGCCAACCGGACCGACCTGGCCGACGACCTCATGGCCATGGCCGACCAGCACGACCCCGCCCTGCGGCTCCGCTACGAGATGGTCGCCGACTGCATCGCCGCCATGGTCACCGCCCTCGGCGAGGGCCACGTCGAGGGCCGCTACCCCGACCTGGAGGAGGTCGTCGACCTCCTCGCCATCTACACCGCCGGCTCCGCCCGCCTCTCCCAGTGGCTGCGGTGGGGAGAGAGCTCACCGGGTTGACGGGCGGGTACGGTCGTCGGCCGTGCCCACCACCTCCAAGGACCTGTTCAGCATCGAGGGGAAGACCGCCCTCGTCACCGGCGGCAGCCGGGGCATCGGCCTCATGATCGCCCGGGGCTTCGTCGAGGCCGGGGCGTCGGTCGTCATCTCCAGCCGCAAGGCGTCGGTCTGCGAGCAGGTGGCGGCCGAGCTCGCCGAGATCGGTGAGTGCCGGGCCGTCCCCGCCGACCTGTCGTCGGAGGACGAGTGCCGGCGCCTCGTCGACGAGGTCGCCACCGGCACCGATGCCCTCCACATCCTGGTGAACAACGCCGGCGCCACGTGGGGCGCCCCGCTCGCCGAGTTCGACGACGCGGCGTGGGACCGCACCCTCGACCTCAACGTCAAGGGCGTGTTCCACACCACCAAGTTCGCCCTCCCGCTCCTCGAGGCCGGTTCGGCGGACGGCGACCCGGCCCGCGTCATCAACATCGGCTCGATCGACGGCATCCACGTGCCGATCCTCGAGACCTACTCGTACTCGGCCAGCAAGGCCGCCGTGCACCAGCTCACCCGTCACCTGGCGGCCAAGCTCGCGCCCCGCATCACGGTGAACGCCATCGCCCCCGGCCCCTTCGAGTCGAAGATGATGGCCGCCACCCTCGCCGCCGCCGGCGACCAGATCGCCGCCTCGGCCCCGATGAAGCGCATCGGCCAGCCCGACGACATGGCCGGCACGGCGATCTTCCTCGCCTCCCGCGCCGCCGCCTACATCACCGGCACCGTGATCCCCGTCGACGGTGGCATCGCGACCTGCCGGTAGAGGAGCCCGACATGCCCGACGACCCCACCTCCGACTGGCGTCCCGACGATCCCTCCGAGCCCGCCTACGAGGCCCCGGAGGACGCCACCCGCGCCTGGGCCACCGGTGAGGACCCGCCCCCCGCCGACGCCACCCAGGCGTGGCGACCCGAGGGCGAGGCCGGCGGAGCCGGGGCCACGGGCGCCTCCCCCGCCGCCGACCCTCCGCCGCTGGACGCCACCCAGGTGCTCCCCGCCGCCGGCGCGGCCGGCGCCGCGGGCTACGCCGGAGCCGCCGGGTACGGAGCCGGGGGGGCCGGAGGGGGCTACGTCCCGCCCGACGCCGAGCCGCCGGCGACCCAGGGCGGCGGCCGCGGGATGCTGATCGCCGCCATCGTGATCATCGTCGCCGCCATCGTCGCCGTGGTGGTCGTCGTGGCCGTCGCCAGCAGCAGCGACGACGACGACACGCCCGACTCGACGACCACCACCGCGTCGACCGAGTCCACGACCACCACGTCGACCACCGAGGCCCCGTCCACCACCGCGTCGACCACCACCACCGAGGCGCCGACGACCACCACGACCGAGGCACCCACGACGACGACCACCGAGGCGCCCACCACG
>DASVEC010000191.1:0-6437 GCA_036380755.1 Iamia sp.
GCCGCCGCGGCGGCCGCCGCTCCCGGGGACGGATGACCGAGCCCGAGCCCGGCGCGCTCGAGCGGGCGGCCATCGCAGCCGACGGCCCCCCGGCGACGTCGCCCGTCCTGCCCGGGCGGGGCGGACCACAGCGCATCCCCCGTCCGCCCGACGCCGTCCCCGGCGACCCCGCGCCCTGGGCCCACCTGCCCGACGCGGCCCGGCGGCCGACGGTGGACGACGTGCGCCAGGCGCTGGTCGGCATCGGCCCGGCCGCACCGTCGCCGGTCGAGCGGGACGGCTTCTCGGTCGCCAGCCTCCCCGCCGACGTGGTCCACCGGCTCGGGCTGCGCGAGCGCCCGCCGGTGCCGTCGGCCGTCCTCGCCCCGCTCTACGACCTCGACGGCGAGGCCCACGTCGTCCTGACCCGGCGCAGCCGCCGGATGCGGGCCCACGCCGGCGAGGTCAGCTTCCCCGGGGGCCGGGCCGAGGAGGGCGACGCCGACCTGGTCGCCACCGCCCTGCGGGAGGCCGAGGAGGAGATCGGCCTCGACCCGGCGACGGTCGACGTCATGGGCGAGCTCGACCACCTCGCCACCGTGTCGAGCGGGTCGTTCATCGTCCCGTGGGTCGGAGCCATGCCGGCCTGCCCCGACCTCCTGCCGCACTCCGACGAGGTCGACGCCGTCCTCCACGTCCCCCTGTCCGAGCTGATGGCGCCGGGTGTGTTCCGGGAGGAGCGCTGGAGCTTCGGCGAGGGCCTCGACCGTCCCATCGTCTTCTTCGACCTGGTGGGCGACACCGTGTGGGGCGCCACCGCGGCCATGCTCCGCCAGCTCCTCGGCTTCGTCACCGGCACCGTGGCCCGGGGCGAGCTCGGCCACGACTGACGCGGCCTGAGCGGGGACAGACGTTCGCCTCGCCGTGGGCGTCCGGACGGCTGCGCAGCGTGCCCTGTTCACCTGGGTGTGGTCCCCTGTGAGCCGTGGACGCCACCCGGGTGGCGCGGCGGTCGGGCGAGCCGGCGAGGGCCGATGGATCCGGACCCCTCGGGGCACGTGAGCGGGCGCCGGTCCGGAGGTGCCTCGCCGTCCTGGGGGTCCTCTCGGTCGCGTCCGCCGGCGGGACGGTGGGCGCTCCCGCCCTCTGGAACCAACCGCTCGTGCTGGTGCTGCTCACCCCGCGGCTGCCGTTCATCGCCCACGCCAGCGGCCACGTGCACTGGTCGATCCTCGCCCCCCTCGTCGTGGCCCGTCTCTGCCTGGCCGACCCGGCGCACTTCCTGCTCGGCCGGCACGGGGGCGACGCCGCCCGCCTGCGGCTCCGGCGCTGGAGCCAGCGCAGCCGGCTGTTCCGGTGGGCGGCGCTCTCGCCCGGGGGAACCGTCCACCGGGCCCTGGCCCGGGTGACACCCGCCAGCCGGGGATCGGCCGCCGCCGTCGTGGCCGTGCGCCCGATCGGTCGCCACCTGATGCTGGCCGGCGCCTCGCACGCCCGGCCCCGGACCGTGGCGGTGGCCGACGTGGCCGGCACCGTCCTCTACGTCGTCGCCGTCCTCGCCGGCGCCACCGTCCTCGCCTGACCCGATGGGGGCCCGGCCGGTCAGGGGCAGGCGCAGGGGGTCTGGTGGCAGGACGGGCAGCCGGCGGCGTAGCGCTGGGCGGCGTCGTCGAGGCTCAGCCCGAGCTGCTCGGCCAGCGACGCCAGCCAGGCGAGGACGTCGCCCAGCTCGTGGAGCTGCTGCTCGGGGGTCCCCTTGCGGGCCGCCTGGGCCAGCTCGCCGACCTCCTCGGCCAGCCAGGCCACGGTCGCGGGCCGGCCCCGGGCCGCGTCCCGCGCCCCGAAGGCGGCGGCGATCCGGTCCTGGAAGTCGACGATGTCCACCGGGCCACCGTAGGGGCCGAATCACCAGCGGCCGGTCGCCGGGAGGAGGGGGACCTCGAGGGCGTCGTAGAGCCCGGGCTCGGCGGCGCGCAGCCACGGGATGGCGTTCACCAGACGGCCGACCGCGGTGGCGTTGCCGCCGGCGGCCCGGTTGCCGCCCTCGTCGGTGGCCTCCACGGTGACCTCGATGCGGGGCCGGCCCTCCACCACCACCCGGTGGGCGCCGGCACCGCCGTCGGGCGGGACGGGCCAGTCGGGGGCGACGCCCGGGCCGATGCGGGTGACGTGCTCGATGACGATGCGGGGCTCGTCGCCCACGATGCCCTGGACCTCGAACCGCAGGGCGCCCTGGGTCCCGGCCTCGAAGACGCCCATCCCGTTGGTGACCGTCTCCTCCAGCGCCCGCCGCTCGACGACCTCGCGCACCTCGTCCAGCTCGGCGCCCATGCCCCGGGCGATCAGGCGGACCTGCCCGCCCCACACCATCGACGGCACGCCGGGCGCCACCATCGGCGGGACGTCCGCCATGGGCTGGCCCATGCCCACGAGGTAGCGGACCGAGTCGGGCTGGTCGTAGGTCGAGTAGTCGAAGATCTCCTGGGCGATCACCCGGTCGATGGTCGAGCCCAGCCCGGTCAGCAGCAACGGGAGGATGTCGCTGCCCCAGCCCGGGTCGATCCCCGAGACGAACAGGGCGCCGCCGCCTTCCTTCGTCGCCGCGGCCACGGGATCCCGCACCTCGGGTGGGGCCGAGCGGTGGTCGTAGAGGGCGTAGACCGACGGGGTGACGACGACGGCGCCGGCGGCGAGGGCGCGGGTGATGTCGGCGAGGGCGTCGTCGGGGCGGAGGTCGCCGGACGCGGCGTAGACGACGGCGCCGGGGTCGGCGGCCAGGACGGCATCGACGTCGTCGGTGAGGGCGACGTCGAGGGTCCGCCCGACGTCGGCCAGCTCACCGGCGTCCCGCCCGACCTTGTCGGCGCTGCTGGTGACGACGGCCGCCAGCTCCAGTCCCGGGTGGGCAGCCACGGCCCGGATCGCCGCCCGTCCGACGTTCCCGGTGCCCCACACGACGGTTCTGATCATGGCGGCAGACTAGAACGCGTTCTAGTGCGAGGCTGGGTCGATGGGCGACACCACGACCGACTTCACCCCACCCGAGCCGGCCGAGGCCTTGGCCCGCCTGGGGATGCCGTTGGAGGAGGCCATGCGCACGCAGCGGGCGGTCCGCCGCCTCCACCTCGATCCCGTCTCCCACGACGTCCTGCTCCCGCTGCTGGAGCTGGCCCTCAAGGCGCCGACCAGCTCCGACAGCCAGGACTGGTCGTGGGTCGTCGTCGAGGATCGGGCCCAGAAGGCCGCGCTGGCGAAGCGCTGGCGGAGCCTGTTCCGCATCATCGACCCGCTCGCCCGGCGGGCGGCCAAGGGCGACGACCGGGCGCTGCGGGGCATGGCCCCCGGCCGGTGGCAGGCGGAGCGGTTCGAGGACCTGCCCGTCTTCGTCGTCGCCTGCTACCGGGGCCGGGTGAAGCACCGGGCCGTGGGCCGGCCCCAGATCTCGGTGGCGTCGTTCTACGGCTCGGTCTTCCCGGCCGTGCAGAACCTGCTGCTGGCGTGCCGGGCCGTCGGGCTCGGCGCGTCGCTCCAGACGCTGCCGATCTGGGACGTGCGCTCGACCCGCAGGATCCTCGGCCTGCCGTGGGACGTCCGCCCCGTCTGCATCATCCCGATCGGTTGGGCCAAGGGCCGCTACGGCCCGACGACCCGTCCCGCCATCGGTGACGTCGTCCACCTCGACCGCTACGGCAACCGCCCCTTTCGGGACGCCTAGGCCACGGTTCTAGGCCACGGCCTCGCCGTCGATCTCGGCGGCCTGCTCGGCCTGCTCCTCGGGGGTGAAGGCCCGCAGGATGCAGAACTCGTTGCCCTCGGGGTCGGCCAGCACGACCCAGGTCGTGTCGCCCTGGCCGATGTCGACCCGCGTGGCCCCCAGCGTCTCGGCCCGGGCCACCTCGGCGTCGCGGTCGTCGGGACGGAGGTCGATGTGGAGGCGGTTCTTGACCACCTTGGCGTCGTCGACCTTGAGGAAGAGGAGGTCGGGCGAGACCCCGTCCTCCGGGGAGCCGGCCGGGGGCTCGAGCACGACCTCCTCCGGATCCTCGTAGGTGATCCGCCACCCCAGGAGCTCGGCCCACCAGCGGGCCAGCCCGGCGGGATCGGGGGTGTCGACGCAGACGCACTGCCAGCGGAGGCTCATGCCCCCGTCCCTACCCGCTCCAGGTCTCGGCGACCAGCGGGTTCCCGTCATGGGGCGCACCGTCCCGGACGGCGTCGAGACCGGTCACGGGGGCGTCGACCAGACGGGTGCGGGGCAGGTCGGTGACCCCACCGGCGGCCATGGCCTCGCGGGCGGCGGGCACCGGGTCGGGGTCGGAGAACCGGCCGCTGTCGTCGGCGGCCAGGGCGGTCGGGTCGTCGGCCCACCAGCTGGCCTCCAGGGCGATGCCGTTGGGGTCGTTGAAGTAGATCGAGCGCATCAGGCCGTGATCGACGACCTCGGTGACCTCGCTGCCCTGGTCCTGGAGACGGGTGCGGAGGTCGAGCAGGGTGGCCTCGTCGGCCAGGTCGAGGGCCAGGTGGTCGAACTGGACGGCCCGCGGGTCGGGGATGCCCGCCGGCTTGGCGAAGGGCTCGAGCTCGACCCCGGTGTACTCGAAGAAGGCGACGGTCGACCCCGGCCCGACGGCGAAGAAGTAGTGCCGGAACGTCTCGGTGCCGATGGTCGCGACCAGCGGCGCGCCCAGGACGCCGTGCCAGAAGCGGACCGTCGCGTCCATGTCGGTGGTGATCAGCGCTAGGTGGTTGAGCCCCTGCCAGGGGACGGCTTCGGCCATGGCCCGACGGTACGCCTCCCCGGCGGGATCAGCCAGGGCGGCGGGAGCTCAGATGTGGTCGTCGAGCCAGCGCCCGGCCTTGGTCGAGAAGCCCTGGTGGGCATGGTCGACCCCGGTCACGTCGAGCACGAGCAGCTCGTCGCTGCCGTCGACGAAGCGACCCAGCCGGTCGCGCATCTCCGCCGCCGGCATCGACGTGCGCACGAGCCACGTGTTGTCGAGGTAGTGCCAGCAGTGCGGCTCTCGGCGCAGGGCGTCGATCAGCCGCCGATGGCGCTGCTGGGAGCGGTCGACGTCGTAGCTGATGAGGAGGGTGCGCACGTGTGGCCCCCCAAGCCGTCACGTCGATGGTGCGGGCGCACCATAACCCCTCCGGGTGACACCCGAGAACGCCGCCCGTCACCCGGGCCGGCGGCCTCGCCGTGGGCCCGTCCCGGTACCATCGCCGCCCATGGCGCGCCGATGGTCACGACTGGTGCGGCGCGCCCGGCCGACCGCTCCCGTCGCTCCCGCGGCGCCGGTCGAGGAGCCCCCCGCCCGGCCCCGCTGGGCCGTGGGCCCGCTCGTGTCGGAGCCGTCCGACGACGGGTGGTCGGGCGTGGTCGCGACGGTCGACGGCACGCCTCTCCGCTTCGCCGCCCGGGGGGCTCGGCTGTCGACCCGGCCGGAGTCGGTGCTGAGCTACTTCATGCCCCAGGCCCTCGTGGCCGGGGTCGACCTGGAGGCGCCTGCGCCCGTCGACGCCGCCTGGCGGACGGGCGCGCGGGAGGCAGCCGCCCGGTTGGCGCCGTGGCTCGACGTGGACGGCCCCGTGCCCGACGTGATCGGGGAGGCGGGTGAGACCGCCCCCGTCGCCGCCCCCGTCGCCGCGCCCGCGAGTGGTCGGGTGGGCCTCTGCTTCACGAGCGGGGTCGACTCGTTCTGGAGCCTGCTGCGGGGCGGGTACGACCCGACCGACCTGGTGTACGTGTGGGGCTACGACGTCGGCCTCGATGACCGGGCCCGCTTCGAGTCCCTGTCCGGCTCGCTCGCGGCCGTCGCCGCCGCGGGCGGCCACGGCCTGGCGCTGGTGCGCACCGACGCCCGCCAGCACCCCCACAACCGCCACGTGCTCTGGGGCTTCCACCACGGCGCCGCCCTGGCCGCCGCCGGCATCCTCCTGAGCGACGAGCTGGATCGCCTGGTCATCCCGCCCAGCTACCCGGACGGCGCCCTCATCCCGTGGGGGTCCCGACCCGACCTCGACCCGCTGTGGTCGATCCCCGATGCGATGGAGATCGTCCACGCGTCGACCGCGCAGGACCGCTACGCCCGGATCATCGACATCGCCGAGGAACCGCTCGTCCACCAGCACCTGCGGGTCTGCTGGGAGTACCTCGAGCCGGGGGCCAACTGCGGACGCTGCGAGAAGTGCGTCCGCACGATGGTGATGTTCGCCGGGGCCGGGACCCTCGACCGGCTCGAGACCTTCCCCACGTCCGGCGACCTGCCCGCTGCCGTCGCCGCCCTGTCGCCGCTCCCGCCCCACAGCGTCTCGTTCTGGCAGGTGCTCGTCGACGACCGGGTCCCCGCTCCCCTCCGGGCGGCCGTCGAGCGTCTCGTCGCCGAATCCGAGGGCTGACCGGGTCAACCCGCGGCGCTGGCGGCCGATGGCGGGACGTGGGCGTCCCCAGCACCAGC
>DASVEC010000192.1:0-2546 GCA_036380755.1 Iamia sp.
AGCTCCTTCTCCTCGTCGCGGAGCTTGCCGGCCTCCTCGAAGCGCTGGGCCTCGACGGCCTCCTTCTTGCGCTTGACCACGTCGGCCAGCTTGTTCTCGAGGTCCTTGTAGTCCGGCGGGGTCTGCATCCGCTTGATGCGCAGCCGCGAGCCGGCCTCGTCGATGAGGTCGATGGCCTTGTCGGGGAGGTGGCGATCGGAGATGTAGCGGTCGGCCAGGTTGGCCGCGGCCACGAGCGCCTGGTCGGTGATCGTGACCCGGTGGTGTTCCTCGTAGCGGTCGCGCAGGCCCTTCAGGATCTCGATCGTGTGGGCCACGGTGGGCTCGTCGACCTTGATCGGCTGGAAGCGGCGCTCGAGGGCGGCGTCCTTCTCCAGGTGCTTGCGGTACTCGTCGGTGGTGGTGGCCCCGATGGTCTGGAGCTCACCGCGAGCGAGCATCGGCTTGAGGATGCTGGCGGCGTCGATGGCGCCCTCGGCCGCACCGGCCCCGACGAGGGTGTGGATCTCGTCGATGAACAGGATGATGTCGCCGCGGGTGCGGATCTCCTTGAGCACCTTCTTGAGGCGCTCCTCGAAGTCGCCGCGGTAGCGGCTGCCGGCGACCAGGGCGCCGAGGTCGAGGGTGTAGAGCTGCTTGTCCTCGATGGTCTCGGGGACGTCGCCGCCGGCGATCGACTGGGCCAGGCCCTCGACGATGGCCGTCTTGCCCACGCCGGGCTCGCCGATCAGCACCGGGTTGTTCTTGGTGCGGCGGCTGAGCACCTGCATGACCCGCTCGGCCTCGCGGCTGCGCCCGATGACCGGGTCGAGCTTCTTCTCGCGGGCGAGCTGGGTGAGGTTGCGGCCGAACTGGTCGAGCACCAGGGAGCCCGAGGGCGAGGCCTCGCCCGAGCCACCCGAGGTGGCGCCGGCCTTCTCGCCGCTGCCGCTCGAGGAGCCGCTGCCCGGGCCGGAGTAGCCCGAGAGGAGCTGGATGACCTGTTGGCGCACGCGGGACAGGTCGGCGCCCAGCTTCACCAGCACCTGGGCGGCCACGCCCTCGCCCTCGCGAATGAGGCCGAGGAGGATGTGCTCGGTGCCGATGTAGTTGTGGCCGAGCTGCAGGGCCTCGCGGAGGCTGAGCTCGAGGACCTTCTTGGCCCGCGGGGTGAAGGGGATGTGGCCGGAGGGCGACTGGGTGCCCTGGCCGATGATCTCCTCGACCTGCTTGCGCACGGCCTCGAGCGAGATCCCGAGCGACTCGAGGGCCTTGGCCGCCACGCCCTCACCCTCGTGGATCAGACCCAGGAGGATGTGCTCCGTGCCGATGTAGTTGTGGTTGAGGAGGCGAGCCTCCTCCTGCGCGAGCACCACCACCCGGCGGGCCCTGTCCGTGAAGCGTTCGAACACCTTTGCCTCCCTCGACGGGACCGGGGTGGTTCCCGTGTGGGTTCGTGGGCCGAGCCTACCGCCCGCCTCCACCTTCCCGGCCCCTGGGAAGGTGGAGGGGGCGGTGGGCCTCCCCCCTTGGTCCCTCCCACACCGATCCATCGGACGCGCACCGCGGTCGGACATGGGCCGTACGACCTAGATCGGGCTCGAGCGGGCTCCGAGTGGACCACCGACGGTGGCGGGGCCTGGCGGCAGCCCCATCCCTCGGTCGATGCGGTCCCCAGAGCTAGAGGGTGACGTCGCGCTCGGTCCACTTGCCGAGGGCGGGGCGGCGCC
The DNA here is from genome assembly GCA_036380755.1 of Iamia sp. Lineage (GTDB taxonomy): Bacteria > Actinomycetota > Acidimicrobiia > Acidimicrobiales > Iamiaceae > Iamia. The sequence continues at coordinate 1,710 of DASVEC010000192.1, forward strand.
AGGAGGCGAAGGCGTCGAGGGCCTCGGCGCCGGTCGGGGCGACGACGATGCTGGACCGCACGTCGGCGGCGAGGAAGCCGTCGGACACGGCCCGGTCGAGCAGGGCCGCGGCCGGCGCCCAGAACCCGTTCACGTCGACCAGTCCGATGGGCTTGTCGTGCACGCCGAGCTGGGTCCAGGTCATGGTCTCGAACGCCTCCTCGAAGGTGCCGATCCCGCCCGGCAGGGCCAAGAAGGCGTCGGACAGCTCGGCCATGCGGGCCTTGCGCTCGTGCATCGACGAGGTGACCTCGAGCCGGGTGATGTCGCGCTTGGCGATCTCGGCGGCGTCGAGGAACTCGGGGATCACGCCGGTGACGTCGCCGCCGAACGCCATCACCGCCGCCGCCACCCGGCCCATGAGCCCGACCGATCCACCCCCGTAGACCAGCCCGATCCCCCGCTCGGCGAGCGCCCGGCCGGTGGCGTCGGCCTCTGCCGCGTAGGCCGGGTCGGTGCCCGGGTTCGACCCGCAGAAGACGCACACCCTGCTCAGCTCCACCCGCCGATGCTGCCACCCGGACCCTCGGACCGACGATGCTGGGGTGGTGGACCGCCGGGTGACGCCTCTCGAGAGGGGGGTGCTCGGCGGCCAGGCGCTGTTCCGCTACTTCGCCTGGGCGTGGATGGCGGTCGTGCTGTGGGTCTCACGGGAGGAGCTCCGCCGGCCCGGGTGGGCGGTGGTCCTCTGCGGGCTGACGGCGGTCGCCTCGCTCGCCCTCGGCGCCGCGTCCCGGTGGCGGGCGGCGCTGCTCTTCCACCCCGTCGTCGTCGGCGCCGAGGTGGCGCTGGGGACCG
>DASVEC010000193.1:0-4491 GCA_036380755.1 Iamia sp.
GCCCGGCGGGCGGGCCGCCTCGAGCCGCATCAGTCCGGAGGTGAAGGCGCACAGCTGGGCCGGCAGGTCCTCCTTGGCCAGCCCCTCGAAGGGGCCGGCGGTCACGTGCCGGACGGTGACCCCCGGGGCGAGCTCCACGGCGGGCGGGAGGTCGGAGCTGGTGGACCGGGTGATCACGTCGACCTCGACGCCGAGGGCGGCCAGGCGGCGGGACAGCTCGACGACGTACACGTTCATGCCGCCCGCGTCACCGGTACCCGGCTGGTCGAGCGGCGAGGTGTGCACGGTGACCATCGCCAGACGCCGGGGCACGGCGAGCCGGCCCCGCATCAGGGTCATCGTCACACTGCACCTCCAGTAGGAACCGAACCGCGGATCATCGTGCCCGATTCCCCGGAGGGGAACCGAACGGAGGCACGCGGGCTGCCTCGGCCACGTGCGGGGGCGCTGCGCGAGCGTGTGAGGATGCCCACATGTCGACACGGGAGCGTGGGACCGCGGTCGTGACGGGGGCCAGCAGCGGCATCGGGGCGGCCACCGCCCGGCGGCTCGCGGCGGAGGGTTTCGAGGTCGTGGCGGCGGCCCGGCGCCGGGACCGGCTCGACGCCCTCGTCGACCGGATCGGGGCGGACGGCGGCACCGCCGTGGCGCTCGAGCTCGACGTCACCGACCGGGACTCCGTCGTCGCCGCGGTGGACGGGATCGTCGCCCGGCACGGGCGGCTCGACATCGTGGTCAACAACGCCGGGGTCATGCTCAACGGCCCCGTCGAGGGCGCCCCGCTCGAGGAGTGGGAGCGCATGGTCGACCTCAACGTGAAGGGCCTGCTCTACGTGGCCCACGCCGCCCTCCCCCACCTCCTCGGCGCCGCCCGGCAGGACCCCCGCCGGGTGGCCGACCTGGTCAACATCAGCTCGGTCGCCGGCCGGGTCGCCCGTCTCGGATCCGGCGTCTACAACCTCACCAAGCACGGCGTCGGCGCCTTCAGCGAGAGCCTTCGCCAGGAGGTCACCGAGCGGCACGTGCGGGTCGCGCTGATCGAGCCGGGGGCGGTGGCCACCGAGCTGGTCGGCCACCAGCGCGACGAGGTCCAGGCCGCCTTCCACCGGCGCTTCGACGGCGTCGATCTGCTGGAGGCAGCCGACATCGCCGAGACGATCACCTTCGTCGTCACCCGGCCCCGGCGCATGGCGGTCAACGAGGTCCTGATCCGCCCCACCGAGCAGCAGGGCTAGTCGGCCACGCCGGCCCAGCCGACGTGGTCGCGGGCGCGGCGCTCGGTCATCGCCTGGAGGGTCCGGTACTGCTCGATCACCCGGGCGTAGTCGACGCCCCGCACCGGTCCCCCGCCGCTCGCCTCGATGGCCTCGGCGCTCCACACCCGCTCGTCGCCGGGCCGCACCATCAGCCCCTCGGCCAGGCAGTCGTCGTAGAGCGGTGTGCCCGGGAGGGGGTTGAAGATGTTGGGGTTGAGGATGGCCCGGCCGTCGACGTCGTGGTCGAGGATGCGGGCGACGAAGGCCTCGGTGAGGGCGCGGTCCTCGTCGGTCTCGCCCGGGAGCCCGATCAGCAGGTTGACGCCGAGCCGGGCGCCGGCGTCGAGAGCCCGGTGGGCCGCGACCCACGCCGCCTCGGCGGTGTGGCCCTTCTTGAGCCGCTGGAGCATGCGGTCCGAGCCCGACTCGAAGCCGAACCAGACGCTGACGTCGTCGAGGGTCGCCACCTCGGCGGCGATGGCCTCCCCGAACTTGTTGACGTGGGCGTTGAGCTGGAGCGACACCCCGCCCCGGGCCGCCAGGTGCCGGATCACCGCGGTGAGCGCCTCCTGGTGGAGGGTGGCGATCGAGTCGAGCAGGACGACGTAGGTCGCGCCCCAGCGGTCGAGGTACGTCTCCAGCTCGGCCACGACCGCCTCGGGGCGACGGCGGCCGTAGGCGCGGGGCAGGGCGTAGGTGCCGGCGTCGCGGGCCAGCTCGCAGAACTGGCAGTTCATGGGGCACCCGCGGCCGATCTGGAGCGACACGGCCGGGATGCGGTCGGGAGCGCCGTAGACCGGGGCGTAGACGGCGAAGGGGTCGATGGGGGCCAGGGCGTCGAGGTCGCCCCACGGGATCCCGTCGAGGCGGGCCGGCAGGGGTTCGCCCCGGCTGAGCCGGCCGCACAGGTCGAGCAGGGCGCCCTCGCCGTCGCCGGTGACGACGCAGTCGTAGGCGCCGGCGGCCACCAGGTCGTCGGCCCGCACCGTGGCGTGGACGCCGCCGGCGACCGTCCGCAGCCCGGCGGCCCGGAGCCGGCCGGCGACGCGATCGGCCTCGGCGCTGGCGGTCGACAGGTAGCTCAGTCCCACCAGGTCGGGGGCGAAGGCGACGATCCGGGCGACGGGGTCGGCCTGGAGCCGATCGTCGAACACCTCGGCGGTGACGCCGTGACGGCGCAGCAGGGTGGCCAGGACCTGGACCCCCATGGGCGGGTTCATCACCGGCAGCGGGTCGCCGGGGATCTCCTCGTCGCCGACGTAGAGCAGGGCGACGCGCCCGCCGGGCCAGTCGAGCGGGCTCCGCCGTCCCGTCCGCAGCTCGACCCCGACGTCCACGGGGCGAGGCTACGACGTGGCGATGCCGGCGGCGCGGGCCAGGGCGAGGACCTCGGAGGGGCTGGGGTTGACCCGGACCTCGCCCCCGACGTCGACCGTGGGCACCGTCTCGTTGCCCCGCGCGTGCTGGCGGACGAAGGCGGCCGCATCGGGGTCGGCCCAGATGTCGTGCTCCTCGGTCGCCAGCCCGGCATCGGCGAGCTGGCGCCGCAGCGACGAGCAGAACCAGCATCCCCGCCTCCAGTACACCCGCACGATCGGCGTCTGCTCCTCGGTCATCGCCACAGGGTGCCGGGGCGACGCCCCGATCCCACCCCTCCGCTCAGGCGGGAGCGGGCAGGCCGGCGAGGAAGGGGACGACGAGGTCGAGGACGGCCTGGGGGCGGTCGATCTGCGAGAAGGTCCTGGCGTCGTCGATGTAGTGCAGGCTCGAGCCGGCGATGCGGCGGTGCAGCTCCTCGGCATCGGACTCGGGGAACAGCCGGTCGCCGCGGGACCAGGCGAGGAGCACCGGCGGGGCCTGGGCGGCGAGGGCATCGGCGGCCCGGTGCGTGAGCTCCTTGCGGCAGCCCCGGAGGAAGGCGCCCATGTCCCGCCGGGCCTCGCGGTCGGCGACGATCCGGTCGAACCAGGCGTCGACCAGCGCGTCGTCGACAGGCTCGGTCAGCAGCAGGCCGACCCCGACGAAGGTCCGCCGCATCCGCTTCGAGCGGTACATGAGGCTCATCAGGTCGATCGAGCCGGGGATGCGCAGCGTCGCCACGACCGGCTTGAGGATCGTCGGCGGGAAGTGGTCGAGGGCATCGCACGACAGCAGCACCAGACCCGAGAGCCGGTCGGGGTGGCGGGCCGCGAAGATCTGGCTGATGGCGCCGCCCGTGTCGCTGCCGATCACCGCCGCTCGGTCGATCCCCAGCCCGTCGAGGATCTCGGCCAACGCATCGGCCACCGTCTCGGGGTCGAGCCGGTCGCGGTGCTCGGCCGGTAGGGCGTGAGCCCCGATGGGCAGGTCGGGGCGCACGACCCGGTGGTGGGCGGCGAGCCCGGGGACGATCGGGTCCCAGACGGTGCTGTTCACCAGCACGCCGTGGACCAGGACGACGGTGGGCGCGTCGTCGGGACCCTCCACGTGGACGTCGCAGGGGCCGAAGGACGTGGGCAGGCGGGGCATGTAGCGAACGCTACAGCGCTGTAGCGGTCGCGACAAGGGGTCGACTCGGTCCCCCGGACCGCTGGCTAGTCTCCGGCGCGTGACCGACGCGACCGACGAGGTGGTGGGGCGCGCCGGCGACCGGCGGGCCGAGCTGCTCGACGGGGCCACGGCGTGGGCGGCCGAGAACGGCATCGCCACCTTGTCGCTCCGACCCCTCGCCGCCGCCCTGGGCACATCGGACCGCATGCTCGTCTACTACTTCGGCTCGCGGGATCGGCTGGTGGAGGCGATCGCCGGGCACGCCGCCGAGGGGATCGCCGCCGTCATGGCGTCGATCGGCCCGGCCGGGACCTCGCGCTCGGCCCGCACCTGGCTCGACCAGTGCTGGGAGCTGTTCGGCGACCCGGCGGCCCGCCCCGCCCTGGCCGTGCTGTTCGAGCTCGATGCGCTGGGTCTGCGTCAGCCCGGCGCGCCCCGGGCCGCGGCGGCCGGCGTGGCCGCCCGCTGGTCGGCCGTCGTCGACGACGCCCTCGCCGCCCTCGGCGTGCCCGCCCGCCGGCGGTCCGGGGGCCTGACCGCGGTCGTCGCCGGCGCCATCGTCGGCATCGCCCTCGAGGCCCTCCTGGCCGACGAGCCCGTCCGCCCGGCCGGCGCCATCACCACCCTCGCCCGCCTCATCGACGCCGAGCGCTCGTCCTGATGCCCATGGATCCGCGGACGCCTGTGGTGGTGGGGGTGGGGACCT
>DASVEC010000194.1:0-2730 GCA_036380755.1 Iamia sp.
TCGGCGGCGGACGCCGTGGGCGGCGCGGTGGGCAGGCCGAGGGTGCGCCGCAGGAGGTCGGGGATGCGCCCGACGGGAGCTTCGCCCCCGGCCTCGACGCCGTCGATGCCGACGGCGTGGCTGGTGACGTGGCCATCACGACCGACGAGCATCACGACGGTGGTGGCGGTGCCGCTGTCGCCGGGCCGGTCGAGCGAGCGGGCCCGCGCCGGGGCGATCACGCCCGACGCGGCCCAAGCGGGGGGCACGACGTGCCCGAGCAGCGCCTCGCGGGGGTGCACGCCCTCGGGCAGGGCGCACAGGCCGATCTCGGCCCCGGCGGGGCCGGGCCGCACCCGGACGAGGATGGCGTGGGGCGTGCCGGCGTGGTCCTCGACGACCTGGCGGGCGACCTGGTCGAGCACCGTGCTCGGCAGCGGACGGGGGACGGTGGGGGTGGGGTGGGGCATGGTGACCTCCGGACGAGACGACGTTCCGGCGGTCGGTGGGCCCCTCGGGCACTGGCCCGGGGTGAGGGCGGCCGCGACCCTCGACGCCCATCATGCCCACCCCCTGTGACAGCGAGACCTGGTCTCGCGATCCTTCAGGCGATGGCGGTCGCCGTCCCGGTGTCGGGGGGCTCCAGGCGGTCGATGAACCGGGAGGCACCGGGCATGCGCCGCTCGGTCAGCACCCGGGCCAGGCGGGCGTCGGAGGAGGCGTAGGCGTGGAGCGCCTCGCGGGAGAGATCGTGGATCCGGGTGCGGTCGACCTCGACCGGCGCCAGCCCGACCAGGCGGGCGATCGACTTGAGCGAGCACGAGACGCGCAGCACCGGTCCGACGTCGCCCTTGTACATCCGGTAGGCGTCGAGGTGGGTGTGGCGGTGCCAGGCCCCGCGGAAGGCACCGGCCAGGCCGGGCAGCGGGTCACGGACGACGAGCGTCGGGTCGCGCCGCAGGCGCAGGCCGAGGTCGAGCTGGTGGATGCCGGCCCGGTGGGAAAGGAAGGGGAGGTCGAAGGCGGCGCCGTTCCACGTGGCCAGCACCCCGGGGGGCAGGTGGCGCAGCCGCTCGTCGAGGTCGAACAGCAGGGTCGACTCCCGCCCGCTGAAGATCTCGTCGTGGCCGGGGAGCGAGAGGGCGACCGTGACGACGGAGGCCACCCGCGGGTCGAGCCCGTCCGCTGTGGTGTCGGTCTCGATGTCGAGCCCGTAGACCACGTGTCTCCTGGTCATCGAGTCGAAAGGCTAAGGACTCCCCCCACCACGATGGGGGATGGTCGTGGTCAGGTCCCCACCGCCCGCGCGATCAGACCGCTTCGGCGACCCTTCCGCCGATGGGGGCCGGGACGGCGTAGCCGGCGGCGGCGCGCTCGGCCTCGCTCTCGCCGCCCCACAGCCCGTACTCGAGGTGGACCCGGGCGTGGTCCCGGCAGTCGAGGCGGACCGGGCACCGCATGCACACCTGGCGGGCGGCGGCCTCGCGGCGGAGGCGGGCCGGGGGCCGCTCGGCGTGAGGGGCGAAGAACAGCTCGGTGTGGCCGGCGCAGATGGCGTGGGCCATCCAGCGGGGCTGGTCCAGGGCCGCATCGAGGCTGTCGGGTGTGGTGTCCGAGCGGTCGTGCGTGGTCACGATCATGGCTCTGGGCTCCCCTTGTGGGCGTGATCACAAGGGTACGGACGAGGGTCGTCCGTGTCCCGCACTCCGCAAGAGATTGTAGGGATACTTGTCATCGCTCAAAGCGATGAAGCCCCGTCCCGGATCAGTCGGGCGTGCCCTCCAGCACCCTCGTGACCAGGGCCGCGACCGCGCTGCGCTCGGCCCGGGCCAGGGTCACGTGGGCGAACAGCGGGTGACCCGTGAGCTTCTCGATCACCGAGGTGATGCCGTCGTGGCGGCCGACGCGGAGGTTGTCGCGCTGGCCCACGTCGTGGGTCAGCACCACCCGGCTGCCCTCGCCGAGACGGGACAGGGCGGTGAGCAGCACGCCCCGCTCGAGGTTCTGGGCCTCGTCGATCACGACGAAGGCATCGGTGAGGCTGCGGCCGCGGATGTGGGTGAGGGGCAGGACCTCGAGCAGGTCGCGGGCCAGCACCTCCTCGACGACCTCGCGCCCGGCGAGGGCGTGGAGGGCGTCGACCACCGCCGCGCCCCACGGCCCCATCTTCTCCTCGCGGTCGCCGGGCAGGAACCCGAGGTCCTGGCCGCCGACCGCGTAGAGCGGCCGGAACACCATGACCCGGGAGTGCGTGCCCTGCTCCAGCACCGCCTCGAGCCCGGCGGCGAGGGCGAGGACGCTCTTGCCCGTGCCCGCCCGCCCACCGAGGCTGACGATGCCGACCTCGGGGTCGGCGAGGAGGTCGATGGCGATCCGCTGCTCGGCCGAGCGACCGTGGACGTCGAAGACGGAGCGATCACCGCGCACGAGGTGGACGCGCTTGTCGTCGTGGACGCGCCCGAGCGCCGACTGCGATCCGGAGACGAGCGCGACGCCGGTGTTGCACGGCAGGTCGCGTGCCTCGGCGAGGTCGGCCACGTGGTCGGCGAACAGGGCGTCGATGGTGGCCCCGTCGACGTCGAGCTCGGTCACGCCCGACCAGTTGCTGTCGCTGGCCAGCTCGTTGCGGTACTCGTCGGCGTCGAGGCCGACGATCGACGCCTTGAGGCGCAGCGGCAGGTCCTTGGTGACGATGGTGACGTCGCGCCCCTCGGTGGCCAGGTTGCGGCCCACGGCCAGGATGCGGTGGTC
>DASVEC010000195.1:0-7226 GCA_036380755.1 Iamia sp.
GACCGCGGCGCCGAAGCCCGCCATCACCCCACACCCCAGCAGGCCGACCGCCGCCGCGTCGGCCTCGGGGTCGACGGGCGTGCACTGCCCTGCGGCGACGAGGGTCTTCTCGGCGAAGGCGCCGATCCCGAGGGCGGGGCTGAGCTCGACCCCGTCGAGGGTCATCTTCTGGGTGGCGTTGTGGGTGGCGAAGCACAGGTGCGGACGCCCCCGCTTGCAGGCCCGGCACTCGCCGCAGACCGCCCGCCAGTTGAGGACGACGAAGTCGCCGGGGGCGATGTCGGTGACGTCGTCGCCCACCGCCTCGACGATGCCCGCCGCCTCGTGGCCGAGGAGGAAGGGGAAGTCGTCGTTGATCCCCCCCTCCCGGTAGTGGAGGTCGGTGTGGCAGACCCCGCACGCCTGGACCCGGACCAGCGCCTCGCCCGGGCCGGGATCGGGCACCGAGATGGTCTCGACCCGGACCGGTTCGCCCTTGGCCGTGGCCACCACCGCTCGCACCTCGTGCGCCATCCGCTTGCCTCTCGTTCTGTCGGTGGAACGGCGGAACCGTACCCACCTTCGACGTGACGATGCCGGTACCTTCGGCCTGGTGAGCGATCCCCGAGGTGCGCGCTGGACGGACCTGACGGGCGCCGCCAAGGGATCGACCTACGACGCCCGTTGGGAGCGGCTGGCCGCCGAGGGCCGGTCCGTCCACGGTGAGGCCGACCTGGTGGACGCCCTCCTCCCCCGTCCGGCGGGCCGGCCCCCGGTGGTGCTCGACGCCGGCTGCGGCACCGGCCGGGTGGCGATCGAGCTGGCCCGCCGGGGCATCGAGACCGTCGGGGTCGATCGCGACGGCGACCTCCTGGCCACGGCGCGGGCCAAGACCCCCGACCTGGCCTGGCACCAGGCCGACCTGGTGGACCTGGCCACCGTCGTCCCCTCCGGCTCGATCGACCTCGCCGTGCTGGCGGGCAACATCTTCCTGTTCGTCGACCCGGGCACCGAGGCCGCCGTCCTGGCCGCGGTGGCCGCCACCCTGCGCCCCGGAGGCCTGGTGGTCGCCGGCTTCCAGATCCGGCCCGGTGGCTACGGGCCCGAGCAGCTCGACGCCGACGCCGCGGGCGCCGGTCTCCACCTCCTCGACCGGTGGTCGACCTGGGATCGCCAGCCGTGGCACGACGACGACTACCAGGTCAGCGTCCACGTCGTGGAGGCCACACCGGAGGGGTGATGCCACCCCACCCCTCACCCGTAAGGCGTGCTTGACAGGGCCCGGGCCGGCGGCGATCATGCGGGCCGTGCTCGTGTGCCACTGCCGAGCGGTCAACGACCGCCAGATCGAGGCCGCCGCCCTCTGCGGTGCCGGCTCGGTGCGCGAGATCGTGGCCGCCTGCGGGGCGGGAGGCGTGTGCGGCGGCTGCCGCCCGGCGATCGAGGAGATCCTCGTCGAGACCGCCGTCGCCCTCCCCACGGGGCCCGTCGCCGCCGTGGCGTAGGCCACATCTTCCCTGGTAGGGATGCCTTCGAGGCTCGCGCCAGGCATCCCACACACCTGTTCGGTCGGTCATGATGGTCCTCGATGCCCCCATCCCGAGGAGAGACCAGTGCAGGGTGACCCGGCCATCATCGAGATCCTCAACGAGGTCCTGACCGCCGAGCTGACTGCGGTGAACCAGTACTGGGTGCACTACCGGATGTTGGACAACTGGGGTCTCAAGCGCCTCGCCGACCACGCCCGGGAGGAGTCCATCGACGAGATGAAGGACGCCGACCGGATCATCGAGCGGATCCTGTTCCTCGAGGGCGTCCCCAACATGCAGCGGCTCAACCCCGTGCGGGTGGGCGAGACCGTGCCCGAGCAGCTGGCCGCCGACATGGCCGTCGAGGAGGCGGCCGTCGAGCGCTACAACCGGGGCATCGCCCTGTGCGTCGAGAAGGGCGACAACGGCACCCGCCACCTCTTCGAGAAGCACCTGGTCGACGAGGAGGAGCACCTCGACTGGATCGAGGCCCAGCTCACCCTGATCGAGACGGTCGGCCTCGAGCGCTACCTGGCCCAGCAGATCCACGAGGGCGACGACTGACCTGGGTACCTCGCCCGATCGGGGGGTAGCGGGCCGGGCATGAACCCGGTCCGCACGCTCGCCCGCCCCCTGCTCGCCTCGGTGTTCGTGACCGGCGGCATCGACATGCTGCGCAACGCCAAGGCCCTGGCGCCGACGGCCGAGCCGGTGGTGAAGAAGGTGGTCGAGACGGCGGCCGAGAAGATCGTCGACCTGGCCGAGCAGGCCGCCGAGGCCGTGCCCGACGCGGCCCGGCCGGTGGCCGACCTGGCCGACAGCGCCGCCGACGCCGCCCGTCCCCTCGCCGGCGAGAACCTGCTGCCGGGCTCGGCCCCGACCCCACCGCACGTCGACCTGCCCACCGACCCCGAGCTGATGACCAAGGTCAACGGCGGGGTGATGGTCGGTGCCGGTCTGCTGCTGGCGATCGGCAAGCTGCCCCGCCTCTCGGCCGCCGCCCTGGCGGCCACGATCGTCCCCACCACCTTCGCCGCCCACCGGTTCTGGGAGATCGACGACGCCGAGGAGCGGGCCGCCCAGCAGATCCACTTCTTCAAGAACGTCGGCCTCCTCGGCGGGTTGGCCCTCGCCGCCATCGACACCGAGGGCCGTCCCGGCGTCGCCTGGAGGGCCCGGCACGCCGGCCAGGCCGCCAAGGCCGCGGTGGTCGACGCCCTCCCGGGCTAGACCGGCGGGGTGGACACCCGCACGCTCGGCGCCGGCGGCCCCGCCCTCTCGGTGGTCGGGATCGGCACCAACAACTTCGGGATGCTGATCGAGGACGACGCGGCCACGGCGGTCGTCCACGCCGCCCTCGACGCCGGCATCTCACACTTCGACACCGCCGAGATGTACGGCGGCGGGCGCTCCGAGGTGATGCTCGGGGCCGCCCTGCGGGGTCGCCGCGACGAGGCCGTCATCGCCACCAAGGTCCTGCCCCGGCCGTCGGCCGAGCCCTACGAGCCCGGGGCTCTCGCCCGCCGCATCCGGGAGGCGGCCGAGCAGAGCCTCCGGCGCCTCGACGTCGACCACATCGACGTGCTCTACCAGCACTACCCCGACCCGGACGCGCCGGTGGACGAGGCCCTGGAGGCCTTCGACGCCCTGGTCCGGGCGGGCAAGGTCGGCCACATCGCCAGCTCCAACGTCAGCGGCGAGCAGATCGCCGAGGCCGCGGTCGCGGCGGCCACCCACGGGAGGGCCGCCTTCACCGGCACCCAGATCGAGTGGAGCCTCCTGTCGCGCGCGGTCGAGGGCGACGAGGTCCCGGCGGCGACGGCGGCCGGGCTCGGCGTGGTCCCCTACTTCCCGCTGGCCTCGGGCCTCCTCACCGGCAAGTACCGCCGGGGAGAGCCCTTCCCCGAGGGATCCCGGATGGCCCGCAGCGAGCGGTGGGCCCGCATGGTCACCGACGAGGCCTTCGACCGGGTCGAGGCCCTGGAGGCCTGGGCCGCCGACCACGGGCACCCCCTCGTCGACCTGGCCGTGGCCTGGCTGCTGGCGCAACCGGCCGTCTCGTCGGTGATCACCGGGGCCACCCGTCCCGAGCAGGTCGTCGCCAACGCGGCCGCCGCCGAGTGGCGTCTCACGCCCGCCGAGGCGGCCGAGGTCGCCCTCCTCGTGCCGGTCTGAGGGCGGTGCCGGCCAGGGGGGAGGCCACCCCCTTCCTGCGGGGGTCACGGAACCGCTCCGACCAGGGCCGATAGGTTCAGACGGTGGCCGAACCCGGCACGATGCCGCGCGTCCTCCTCGACCGGTACGAGCTCCGTGACCAGGTCGGTGTCGGTGGGATGGGAGAGGTCTGGCTCGGATGGGATCGGCGGCTCCAGCGCGACGTCGCCGTCAAGCTCCTCCTGCCCCAGCTCTCCGACGAGCCCGCCTTCCGCCAGCGCTTCGAGGTCGAGGCCCGGGCCGCCGCCGCGCTGGAGCACCCCAACGTGGTCCGGGTCTTCGACATCGACGACGACGCCGGTGCCCTCTTCATCGTCATGGAGCGGCTACCGGGGCCGTCGCTCGACCGGCGCATCTACGAGGAGGGCTCGCTGCCCGAGGACGAGGTCCTGCGGATCGCGGCCGACATGCTCGCCGGGCTGTCCGCAGCCCACGCCGAGAACCTCGTCCACCGCGACATCAAGCCCGGCAACCTGATCAAGGCGGCCGGCGGGCGCTGGAAGGTCGGCGACTTCGGCGTGGCCAAGGATCTGGCCTCCACCGCCCACCTGACGCTGGTCGGCGTGGCCGTGGGCACCCCCGCGTACCTCGCCCCCGAGCAGCGCGACGGCCGTCCCGCCACCCCCGCCACCGACCTGTGGGCCGCCGGCGTCGTGCTGCGCGAGGCCCTCACCGGCCGGCGGCCCTTCGAGGGCAACGACCCCATCGAGGTCGCCCACGCCGTGCAGAGCACGGTCGTGCCCCCGCTGCTGTCGGTGCGTCCCGACGTGTCGCCCGGGCTGGCGCTGGCCATCGACCGATCGCTCTCGTTCGACCCCCGGCAGCGCTTCGCCACCGCCCAGGACATGCTCGACGCCATCTCGGGCAAGGGCCCGGCGGCGATCCCGCTGCCGCCGGTCGAGGACGTCCCGGCGCCGCCCCCGAGCGTCAGCGGCGAGGTCGCCCCCCTCCCCCGCCCCGAGGTCACGAGCGGCGAGGTGCCCGCGCTGGCGGCCCCAGCCGGTCCCGGCGTCGCTCCGGCCGGGCCCCCCGTGTCCGACGGCTCCGGTCTGCGGGTGGCGGCGATCGTCGCCATCGTCGCCGGGTCGCTGCTGCTCCTCTTCCTGCTCGGCCTGCTGTTCGGGTTGATCATGCTCGGGTCCGGCGAGGGCGACGACGAGCCCCCGCCGGTCACCACGACCCAGCCCGTCCCGGACGACGAGACGCCGACCAGCGACGGGTCACCGCCGTCGACCGACGCACCCGACGAGGCCCCGCCGACCACCGGGGTGGCGCCGACCACCGGACCGACCGGCCTGCTCCCCGGCGACGGTCCGATCGAGGGCCAGGAGCCGGCGCCCGAGGAGACCCTGCCCGAGGACACCAACCCCGGCTCCGGCGGCCTGGGCGAGGGCGCCTTCGGCGGAGGCTGAGGCGCGGCCTACAGGGTCGCGGTGAGGGCGAGGGCCTCGACCAGGCCCCCCTCGTCGACGTGGCCGACGTGGTGGCGGGCCGCGGCCCGGGCTTCGGGCTCGGCGTTGCCCATGGCGATGCCGTGGCCGACGGTCGCCAGGGCCTCGGCATCGTTGTTGCCGTCGCCCACCATGGCCACCCGGTCGAGGGGGTGGCCGAGCAGCGCGGCCAGCCCGGCGATGGCCGACGACTTCGTGCACCCGGCCCGGGTGATCGACACGAAGGCGGCGCCGGGCATGACCGGCGAGGTGGCCGAGTGGCCGACCGTGCCGGGCGGGGCCGCGGCGCGGGCGGCGGCCGCGGCGGGGACGGGCACGACGAGCTGCGCTCGCACCACCACGTCGTCGAGCTCATCGACGGTCCGCCGCCGGTGCGGGATGCCGAGCAGCCCGGCGTGGGCCACGGCGAGGGGCGCATCGCTGTCGACCGCCAGCTCCCGGTCCGAGTAGAGCTCGAGCACCCAGTCCTGCTCGGCGGCGGTGGCGATCAGGGCATCGACGGCTCCGGCGGGCAGCGGGCTGTGCTCGATGGCGTCGGTGCCGGTGTGGACCGTGCTCGTGCCGGCCTGGAACAGGTGCCAGCCGTCGGGGTCGATCCGGCGGGCCCAGTCGAAGGTCTGCCCGAAGGCGGGCCGGGCCGTGCACAGGGCGAGGTGCTGGCCCCGCGCCACCGCCGCCTCGGCTGCGGCCCAGACGTCGTCGGTGGGCACGCCCGGCGTGCCGATGAGGGTCCCGTCGACGTCGATGAACACCAGCGGCAGCACCGGGCGATCCTTACCGCTTGGGGGGCCTCGGGAAGAAGGCGCTGGTGCGCTGGATGTAGTCGGCGTACTGCGGGCGCCGGTGGCCGATGTCCTTCTCGAGCAGGGCGACGCCCGAGACCCGCAGCAGGAAGACGGTCATCACGATCGGGCCCACGATCCCCCACCGGCCGGGCCCGGTCTCGGCGGCGACGAGCCAGATCCCCCACCACACGCAGGAGTCGCCGAAGTAGTTGGGGTGGCGTGTGTAGCGCCAGAACCCCCGATCCATGACCTGCCCCTCGTGGGCCGGGTCGGCCTTGAACCGGGCCAGCTGGAGGTCGCCGCCGGCCTCGAAGACGAACCCGACGACCCACAGGGCAATGCCGACGAACGCCAGCGGCCCCACTCCCGCGGGCCGCTCGGCGCTGGCCGACAGCCACACCGGGGCCGACACCACCAGCATCAGCACGCCCTGGAGGGCGAAGACGGTCACCAGGCTGATCAGCCAGAACCACTCGCCGTAGTGGCGACGCATCCTCTGGTAGCGCCGGTCCTCGCCGTGGCCCAGGTTGCGCACGGCCAGGTGGAGGGCGAGGCGCAGGCCCCATCCACCGACCATCAGCAGCAGCAGGCTGCGCCTGGTGTCGGCGCCATCGCCGACGACGAAGGCCGCCACCGCGACGACCACGAAGCCGAGGCCCCAGACGATGTCGACGAGGCTGGCGTCGCGCCGAGCCACGCTGATCAGCCAGGTCACGATCATCAGCACGGCCACGCCCGCGGCGGCGGCTCCGAGCACGGCACCCATCACGGGCGGGACGCTAACTGCACGTGCATCGTTCGGTGCCGAGGTGGGCAGGGACGGGTCCATGTCCTCCGACGCCGCCGCCTTCCCCCACTCGGTCGCCAGCTTCGACCCCACGTCCGAGGGGGTGCTGCTCTGGACCCAGGCCGACACCCAGGCCACGGTCGACTGGGTGGTCGCCCGCGACGAGGATCTGGGCGACGTCGTCGCCTCGGGCACGGCCGACGTGCCGGGCGACGGCGGCGGCACCGTGGCGGTCGACGTCGACGGCCTCGAGCCGGCCACGACCTACTGGTACCGGTTCTCGGCCGGCGACGAGCGGTCACGGATCGGGCGCACCCGGACGCTGCCGGCCCCCGACGCCACCGTCGGCTCGATCCGCGTCGCCATGGTCTCCTGCGCCAATCTGGCCCGGGCCCCGCTCGCGGCCGCTCGCGCCGTCGCCGAGGTCGACGACGTCGACCTCGTGTTCCACGCCGGTGACTACATCTACGAGGACGACGGC
>DASVEC010000196.1:0-16503 GCA_036380755.1 Iamia sp.
CGAACCGGTGATCAGATCGGACGGGTAACCGTTCGATCTGATCACCGGTTCGTCGCGTCAGAGGAGGGGGATGCCGGTGCGGGCCTTGAAGTCGTCGGTCGCGGCGGGCCAGTCGGGGTGCTCGGCCTGGTCGACCACGCCCTGACGGGGATCGGCGGGATCCCAGGTCCACGAGCGGGTGGCGGTGGTGCCGTCGGCGTGGGTGATCGTCTCGACGAGGTCGGCGGCGCGCCACACGAAGGCGGTGGGGCGGGTCGGGAGACCGGTGTGGGCGGTCGAGACGGCGCAGAAGGCGGCCACGTCGCCGGGATCGACCACGGGCGCCAGCATCCGGTAGTCGAGGGTCTGGCCCCAGCGGCCGTTGCCCACGAAGAGGCGCCAGCGACCGTCGGGCTCGTCGATCCGCCGGCACCAGACGCCGCCCACCGTGCGCTCGACCTCCTCGGCCCCCGGACCGGCCACCACCGAGGCGAAGTAGGTGTCGCACAGGAGGCCGTCGACGACGACGAGCGAGTGGAGGTCGACCGGCGGTGCGCTGGCGTCGATCCGGCGGAGGGCGACCACCGTCGCGGGCGCGCCGGCCAGCGTGACGAGCAGGGCCGCCATGACGGTGGACCGGGGCCAGCACGCCCAGCTCGGCTCGGGTCGGCCGGCGGCGCGGTCGGCCACGATCCGGCGGGCGACGGCCTCGGCGTCGGCGCCGGGCGGCACCTCGCCGGCGGCCACCGCGGCCAGCTTGGCGGTGCTGCCCGCGGGCACCCGGGCGGCGAGGGCCCGGGTGAGGGCGACCGGCCCGTCGCCGGGATCCCAGCCGACGACGTCGGCCAGGTCACGGGCGACACCGGGATCGATCCGCCAGTGGCTCACGCCGGCTCGGGAGGGGCCACCACCGCGGCCCGGGCCTCGGCCGCGGTGCGGCCGGTGGTGGCGGCGACGACGCGGGCAGCGGCCCGTCCGAAGCGGGTGAGGCTGGGCCGGTGCACCTTGTCGATCGTGTCGGCCGCGTCGAACAGGTAGACGGGCGCCGAGAGGACGTCGACCACGGGCACGCCGCCGGTGTGGAGCGGGCCGCCGTCGGTGGGCGGGAACTCGCCGAAGACGTCGGGCGGCAGGACCCACGCCCGCTCGACGTCCTCGGCCGCCAGGGCGTCGGCGACGGTCGCCTCCAGCCGCGGGTCGCGAGCGGTGAACCACCACACCGCCTCGGGGTCGCCGGTGGCGACGGGGACGTCGTCGACCACCTCCACGTGCGCGGCGGCGTGCTCGAGGTGGACGGCCAGGACCGTGCGGTCGAGCAGCTCCCGCTCGCGCTCGAGGAAGGCCCAGATGCCGGCGCCCCCGGTCATGTGCCCCCCGTTGAGCAGGAACAGCAGGTTGTGGGGCCGGTCCTCGGGGGCGACGGCGGCCCACGCCCGGGCCTGGGCCAGCACCAGGGCGATGCCGGTGCCGTCCTCGACGGCCGAGGCCCACGGCGCGTCGTGGTGCGAGCCGACGACGACCCACTCGTCGTCGCCGGGCGGACCCGGCAGCGTGCCGATGACGTTGTGGGTGTGGCCGGCACCGGTGCGGGCGTCGACCTCGATGCGGCCCCGGACGGGGCCCGTGTCGAGCAGGGCCAGGAGGCGAGCGGCGTCGGTGCGGTCGATCCACGCCGCCGGGAGGGCCCGGTGCTCGCCGTCGTAGGGGACGTAGTACTGCCGGGTCGGCCACGGCATCCCCACCAGCGCGCCCACGTAGGCGGCCGCCCCGGCGGCGATGGCACCGTCGACCTCCCGTCCGAGCCGGGGCCCGAACGGGAGCAGGTGGTCGGGCACGGGTCCGGGGTCGTGGACCGGCGTGGCGATGACCCGCATCCAGTCCGTCGGGAGGGTGACCAGGTCGACCGGGTCGACGGCGATGGCGCCGGCGACGGCCGGGTCGGGCTCGGTGGCGTCGCGGTCGAACCGGACGACGTCGGCCTCCACGCCCCCGGTGCCGTCGGTGCCCGCGGTGAAGGGCAGCGGGAAGCCCTCGACCACGAGGGTGTCGTGGGGGCGCCCGGCGGGCCAGGCGACGAGACGGGCGGCGCCGTGCTCCCACGTGGGCACGTCGATCCGGGAGAGACGCACGTCGAGCCCGGCGGCCCGCATCTCGTCGGCGACCCAGCGCTCGACGGCGTGGCCGGCCTCGCTGCCCGGACGCCGGACGCCGAAGGCGCAGGCCTCCTCGACCCAGGCGACCAGACGGTCCTCGGAGGGAAGGGCGGCGAGGACCTCGTCGATCGGGCTCATCGGGCCCGGACGCGGTGCAGGATGGCCGAGGTCGGGGTGATGACGAGGGTCTCGCCGTCGGTGCCGGGCGCGGCGGTGCCGTCGACCAGGAGGCTGTGCTTGGGGTCGGCCTCGTCGGTGGGCCACAGCAGGGTGACCTCGGGGTGCTCGGCGATGTTGGCCGACGTCCGCCGGCCGGCCCCCACGACGAGCGTCCCCCCGTCGCCGGTCGCCGGCGCCACCGCCACCACGTGGGGCCGGCTCTCCCGCACCGTCACCAGGTAGGCCTGGCCCGTCCGGGTCGCGATGCGCCCGGGCAGATCGTCGAGCTCGACCGGGATGCTCATGGCCCGATCTTCGCACCCGGGTCAGGAGGTGGTGGCGAGGGCCTTCTCGGCCGCCTGGGCGGCGGTGTTCTCGACGCCCTGCTGCCACTGGGCGCGGGCCGGGTCCCGGTCGGCCGGGTCGGTGCCGGTCAGGGTGACGACGAGACGGGCGCCGTGACCGGTGCCCTCGGCGAAGTGGAGACGGACGGTGTCGCCGGGCTCGGCGGCGGAGCAGTCGTAGGCCAGGACCTCGCCCGGCACCATCTCGGTGACGGTGCCGAGGATGTGGTCGGGGGCGGCCCACGGGGTGAAGGGCTCGCCCACGCCGGGAGCGACCCGCGGCTCGCCGGTGGTCTGGTCGACGCCGAGCAGGAGGTCCCACACCTCGGCCTGCGGCACCACCATCTGGCGCTCGAACACGATGCGCCAGGAGCCGTCGTCGTCCACCGTGTCGACGGCGGGCGCGTCGAGCCCGAAGACGGCCACCAGCTCCTCGTGCCGGGCGATGGCCTTCGTCGGCTCGGGGAGGGGTTCGCCGGCCAGGTCGGCGCGGAGCGTGCCGAAGCACGTGTCCCACCCGGACCCGAAGCTCGCCGCCCCGGCCCGGTCGTCGAAGGTGTGGAGCAGGACCAGCTCGGTGCCATCGGCGGTCGGCGTGAGCTCGAAGCGCAGGTGGTCGGTGTCCCAGGTGAAGCCGAGCAGGTGGGGCGGCTCGCAGTCGGTGACCTCGCCGGTGAGGGCGGGCAGGCCCTCCATCGGCGACCCGAAGCGGACCTCGGCACCGACCCGGGGCTCGAGCTCGACCGTGGACGGGAACCACACCTGGAGGTGCTCGGGCTCGCTCACCGCCCGCCACACCTTCTCGATCGGGTGCGGGTAGCGGCGCTCGAGCCGAACGCTCCAGCGGTCGGGTCCGGCGGGGGCGAAGGTGTCGGGGGTGTCGGTCATCGGTCGTCCTCCATGGTGTCGAGGTGCGCCCCGAGGACGTCGAGGCGGTCGGACCACATCCAGCGGTAGGGCTCCAGCCAGGCGTCGAGCTCGGCCAGCGGCTCGGGCCGCAGCCGGTAGCGACGCCGGGGGCCGTCGACCTCCACCGCCACCAGCCCGGCCTGGCGCAGCACGCGCAGGTGCTTGGAGGTGGCCGGCTGGGCCAGGCCGAGGGCCTCGGCCAGCTCGCCCACCAGGTGGGGTCGGCGGCGGAGCCGGTCGAGGATGGCCCGGCGGTGGGGCTCGTGGAGCACGTCCAGCGCGGTCGGGGTCACGTCTCCTACCATGCCGCTTCAGGCATATTCCTGTCAAGGCATGAGGCTGCACCTGGCCTCACAGGGCTTACTGGCGGTAACATCCGGTGATGAAGGACTTCAGGGACAAGGTGGCGGCCATCACCGGAGCGGCGTCGGGGATCGGTCGCAGCCTCAGCCTCGAGCTGGCCCGCCGGGGCGCCCACCTGGCCCTGTCCGACGTCGACGAGGCCGGGCTGGCCGAGACCGAGCTGCGGGCCAAGCGGGCCGGCGTCGAGGTCACCACCGCCCGGGTCGACGTGGCCGACCGCGCCGCCGTCGAGACGTGGGCCGACCGGGTCGTCGCCGACCACGGGCGGGTCAACCTCATCGCCAACAACGCCGGCGTGGCCGTGGGCGCCACCGTCGAGGGCACCAGCTACGAGGACTTCGAGTGGCTGATGGGCATCAACTTCTGGGGCGTCGTCTACGGCACCAAGGCCTTCCTCCCCCACCTGAAGGCGGCGGGCGAGGGCCACGTGGTCAACATCTCCAGCATCTTCGGGCTGATGGGCATCCCCTCGCAGTCGGCCTACAACTCGGCCAAGTTCGCGGTGCGGGGCTTCACCGAGGCTCTCCGCATGGAGCTCGACATCGAGCGCGGCGGCGTGTCGGCCACGTCGATCCACCCGGGTGGGATCAAGACCAACATCGCCCGCAACGCCCGCATCGGGGGCGGCCTCGACGAGATCGGCCAGGACCCGGAGGCCGCCCGCCGTGACTTCGAGAAGCTGTTCATCACCAGCCCCGACAAGGCCGCCCGCCAGATCGTCCGGGCCGTCCAGCTCGACAAGCGCCGGGCCCTCGTCGGCCCCGACGCCAAGGTCTTCGACGTCCTGTCCAAGCTGCCGCCCGGCATCAACCAGCGCCTCGTGGCGAGGGGCGCCGGCCGCGGCCTCTAGCTAGCGAGGGCCGGTGTAGACGGCTCTCGCCCGGTAGCGGAGCCGGTGGCGGGACTCCTCGCGGGCGTGGGCGATCCAGCCCGCGGTGCGGGCGACGGCGAACACCGCCTCGGCCGCCCCGGCGATCATGGCCCCGGACTCGAGCACCGCCCCGAGGGCCAGGTCGACGTTGAGCGGCACCAGCCGGCGCCGGTCGAGCTCGGCCGCGACGGTGTGGACGACCGCCCGCCGCGGCAGCAGGTCGAGGAGAAGCGCGGTGCGGGGATCGACCTCCTCGTAGACGGCGTGGCCCACGCCGGGCACCCAGCCCCGCGCCGACGCTTCCTCGACCGCGGCGGCCGCGCCCCGCCGGCGGGTGTCGGCCAGCAGGGCGCGCACCGGCTCGGCGGCGGCGCCGTGGAGGGGGCCCGAGAGGGTGGCCAGGCCGGCCAGGACCGACGTCTCGAGGTCCGCCCCGGTGGACGTGGCGACCCGCACGCCGAGGGTCGAGGTCGCCAGCTCGTGGTCGGCCAGGGCGACGAGGGTGGCGTCGAGCAGGGCGACGGCGGCCGGGCCGCCGGGACGGGGGCTGACCCGCGCCCACAGCTGGGCCGCGATCGAGGCGTCCGTCGGCCGGGGCCCGGCCAGCGGGAGCGAGGCGACCAGGGTGGCGATCAGCCCCCGCGCCACCTCCGGGCCCCGCCGATCGCCGGCGCGGGCCGAGGTGGGGGCGGCGCCCAGGGCGGCGAGGGCGACCCGCAGGCGACCGCCCGGCCCGACGTCGGCGGGCAGGCCGGCCTGGGCCGCCACCGCCACCCGCACCCGCTCGGGGTCCGCCGTCCACGGACGCTCGGGCTCGCCCCGGTCGACCCCGGTCCACAGCCACAGGGCGGTGCGCTCGAAGCTCCACCGGCCGACCAGATCCTCGATGGCGACACCCCGGTACGACAGCCGGCCCCGGCGCTCGATCCGGGTGATCTCGGTGTCGATGGTGACCTCGAAGCGTCCCGGACGCCGGCCCCGGGCCGTCCGCGAGGCCAGCGCCGCCACCTGCTCGGGGTCGTAGCGGCTGCGGCCGTCGTGGCTGACCGACGTCAGCAGCCCCCGGCTGACGTAGGCGTACAGGGTCTGCGGGCGCACGCCGAGCCGCTCGCACGCCTGGCGGCTGGTGAGCCACCGCTCGACCGTCTCCACCCGCCGGAGCCTACGTTGATTGATCAACGTTGACCATCGCGCCCGGCCGGGGGATGGTGGCGTCATGCCCGATGCCGACCTCGCCGCCCTGGCCGACCTGTGGCGCTGGTGCGCCCGCGAGAGCTACCTCGACTCGCCGCTCTACACCGCCATCGCCCACGGCGTGGCCGACGACCCCGAGCTGATCGCCCTCACCGTCGCCGCCGGCACCGCCCACGCCCAGTTCCCCAACGTGCTCATGGCCGCCGTCCACGAGCTGGTGCTGCTCGGCGGCGCCCCCGACCTGGCCGAGGTCTACGGCGGCCGGTCCGACGCCGACCCGTTCGCCACCTTCCGGGCCACCGCCCTCGAGCACCGCGACGCCCTCCTGCCCCGCATGGCCACGCAGTTCACCAACACCAACGAGGTCGGCCGCAGCGCCCTGATCGCCCCTTCCCTCGCCCACGTCACCGCCGGGTGGGACGACGGCTGGGCGCTGGTCGAGGCGGGGACGAGCGCCGGGGTCAACCTCCGCTACGACCGCTTCCACCTCGACTACGGGGCGAGCGGCACGCTCGGCGACCCGAGCTCACCGGTCCGCGTCACCTGCACCGACCGCCACGGCACCCTCCCCGTCCCGGCCGCCATGCCCGCCCCGGTCGAGCGGGTCGGGCTCGACCAGAACCCCATCGACCTCACCGACGACGACGCCCGGCGCTGGCTCCTCGCCTGCACCTGGCCCGACACCGACCGGCTCGAGCGGACCGCGGCGGCCCACCAGGTGGTGGCGGCCGACCCGCCCCGGCTCGTGGCCGGCGACATGGTCGACGACCTCCCCGACCTGCTCGCCGCCACCGCGCCCGGTCTCCCGCTGGTCGTCCTCACGACCTGGGCCGTCGCCTACCTCCCGCCCGACCGGCGCCTCGTCCTCGCCGAGCGGCTGGCGGCGGCCTCGGCCGACCGCCCCGTCGTGTGGCTGAGCGGCGAGGGGCCCGGGGAGGTGCCGCTCGGCCCGGTCGACCTGGGCCCGGCCACCGACGGCACTGCACCCAGCGTCCTCGGCACCATCACCTACGCCGGCGGGCAGCAGGCGAGCACCGAGGTGCTGGCGATCTGCCACCCCCACGGCCGCTGGATCGACTGGCGGTGCGGTGCACCGGCGGCGCCGGGGCGATAGAGAAGGGGGGCACCCTCGCATCCGGAGGTCATCGTGCTCGGCTTCATCTTCATCGGACTCGTGGTCGGCGTCCTCGCCCGCGTCATCGCCCCCGGGCGTCACCAGCTCGGCCTCCTGATGACCCTCGCCGTGGGCCTGGTCGGCTCGATCATCGGCGGGGTGGTGGCCAGCTCGATCGGCACGGGTGAGATCGGCGACATGGACCTGCTCGGCGGCATCGTGGCCGTCGCCTCCGGCGCCGTGCTGGTCGCCCTCGTCTCCGCCGGCAACAGCCGCCGATCGGTCAGCTCGTAGCTTCAGCGACCAGCAGGGCGACGTCGTCGGCCCACCCGGGCTCGGGCCGCATGTCGGCCAGGAGGGCGTCGGCGAGGGTGGCGGGGCCGGCGCCGTGGGCCGCCACCGCCACCTCCCGGAGCCGATCGAGGCCCTCGTCGGGGTCGGGCGTCCACGACTCGTACAGGCCGTCGGTGTAGAGGACGACGGTGTCGCCCGGGGCGAGCTCGGCCTCGCCGACCTCGGGGGCGGTGTGGGCCAGCCCCAGGTTCACCGGCGGCCGGCGCCCGTCGAGGAGGTACTCCGCCGATCCGTCGGCCCGGACGAGCAGGGGCGGCGGGTGGCCGGCGCTCACGTAGCCGAGCCGCCCGGTCGCCGGGGTCCAGAGCACGAGGGCCACGGTGGCGAAGCGCTCGAAGTCGTGCTCGAGCATGAGGCTGTCGAGCTCGGCCAGCACCGCGACCGGGTCGGGCTCGCGGAGGGACAGGACGTGGAGGTAGTGGCGGATCTGGGCCATGGCGGCGATGGCGGGCAGGTCGTGGCCGCAGACGTCGCCGATGATGAAGGTGGTCTCGCCCCCGCCGTGGGCCACGACGTCGTACCAGTCGCCGCCGATGTCGGCGGCGTCGTTGCTGGCGTCGAACCGCACCGCGGTGGCCATCCCCTGGACGCGCGGCAGCGGCGACGGCAGGAGCGAGCGCTGGATGACGTCGATCACCTCGTGCTCGCGCTGGCGGGCGGTGTCGAGGGCGAGACGGGCGGTCTCGGCCGCGATCCACGCCGACTCGGCGTCGCTGCGGGCCTGGCGCTCGGCCCGCAGGGCGAGACGGAGCTGGACCTGGTCCGAGGCCGAGCGGGCCAGCACCCGCAGGGCGTCGACCTGCGTCGCCGTCCACTCCCGGGGCTCGGTGTCGGCCACCCCGAACGACCCGAGGACGTGACCCCGCACGTCGCGCACCGGGAAGCCGGCCCACGCCCGCAGCCCCGTCGACCGGATGGAGGCATCGGCCTCGGTGCGGGGGTCCGTCGTGGCGTCGTTGACCACCAGGGCGTGACCGGTGGCGACCACCAGCTTGCAGAACGAGGCGTCGATCGGCTGGGACCGGTCGACGTCGATCGGCAGGCCCACGGCGCCGGCGTACCAGGAGCTCTCGGCGTCGACGACGGTGACGAAGCCGACGGGGGCATCGAGCAGGCCGGCCGCGGCCTGGGCCATCTCGTCGAAGGAGGCGTCGGAACGACCGGTCAGGTCGAGGTCGGAGACGGCTTGGAGCCGGTCCGGGTCCTGCACCTCCAGGGGGGTGCGCGGAGCCATCGGTGGCAGCCTACGGGGGCTCGCCGACACCCGTTCGGGTGAACCCGGCCGCCGACGGGCCCGATGAAGGTGAACCCGCCCGGCGAGCCCGGTTAGGTTCGGGCCGTGACCCTGAAGATCACCGTCGATGACCTCCGGCCCGACCTGGTCCTCATCGCCCTCGACGGTGCCGTCGACGCGGCGTCGGCGGGCGAGGTCAAGGTGGCGCTCGAGCCGTTCACGAGCCGCACCGGCGTGATCGTCGTGCTCGACATGGGCTCGCTCTCGTTCATCGACTCGGCGGGCCTCGGCGCCCTCATCGGGGCCCAGCGCCGGCTGCGCGAGCTCGACAGCGAGCTCCGCCTGACCCGGGTGCCGGCGCACGTGGAGAAGATCCTCCACATCACCGCCCTCGACCAGGCGCTGCCGATCCACTCCGTCGAGGACGACGACGACCTGTAGACCCGGGTGCTGAGTCCGCTCGAGGCCCTGGCCGTGGTGGCGGCGGGGGCGGGGGCCGGCGGGGTCAACGCTGTCATCGGGTCGGGCAGCCTCATCACCTTCCCGACGCTCGTCGCCGTGGGCTACCCGGCGGTGACGGCCAACGTGTCCAACAACATCGGCCTGGTGCCGGGCTCGATCGCCGGGGCGCTGGGCTACCGCGAGGAGCTGGGAGGCCAGGGCCGGCGGGCCCGGACGCTGGCGGTGGCCTCGGCATCGGGCGGTCTCACCGGGGCGATCCTGCTGCTGGCCCTGCCCTCGGACGTGTTCGACGCCATCGTCCCCGTCCTCGTGCTGCTGGCGTGCGTGCTGATGGCGCTCCAGCCCCGGCTGGCGAAGCGGGTCGCCGATCGGCGGGCCGACGACGCCCCCGACGTCGGGGCCACCCCGATGGCCATCGCCTACGCCGCCGGCATCTACGGCGGCTACTTCGGCGCCGCCCAGGGCGTGATCCTGCTGGCGATGCTGGCCGTGTTCGTGCCCGACGACCTCCAGCGGTCGAACGCCCTGAAGAACGTGCTGGCGGGGACGGTGAACGCCGTCGCCGCGGTGATCTTCATCGTCTTCGCCGACGTCGCCTGGGAGGCCGTCGCCCTCGTCGCCGTGGGGGCGGTGATCGGCGGCGTGGTCGGGGCCCGGGTCGGGCGGAGGATCCCGCCCGTCGCCCTGCGGGCCGCCGTCATCGTGCTCGGCGTGGTCGTGGCCGTGCGCTTCTTCGTCACCTGACGGCCGGGGCGGCCAGAATGGGCCGATGGTCGACCTGACGGTGGCCGCCATCCCGTTCTACTTCGGGAGCATGGGCGCCGAACACCTCTGGCTGAAGCGCACCGCCGAGCAGGGTCGGCCGCGGTCGGCCGGCGACTACGAGAAGCAGGACACGCTGGCCAGCCTGTCGATGGGCGTGGGCAGCCTGGTGGTGCCGCTGGCCCTGTCGAAGATCCTCGAGCCGGTGACGCCGGGCAAGGGCCGGCTGGGAAAGGCGCTCGTCGGCACGGTCGTGGGCGCCGCCGCCGTCACCACCATCGCCGACGTGATCGCCCGGCGCGACGAGGTCACCGAGGCCGGCGTCGTCCCCGAGGAGCGGCCGCCCCGTGAAGGTCGGCGCAAGCTGGCCCGGCTGGCCCGCAAGATGTCGTCGTCGGCCGGGGCCACCGCCGTCGCCGCCGGCATCACCGCCGGGGCCACCACGTGGGCGACCCGCACCGGCATCGAGGCGATCTGGCGGAAGACGGGCCACACGCGCGACCTCGGCACGGGCGTGCTGGCCAGCGCCGCCGCCATCGCCGGTTGGGACTTCATCTACTACTGGAACCACCGGCTGATGCACGAGAGCCGGTTCCTGTGGGCCATCCACGTCGTCCACCACTCGAGCGAGCACTACAACCTCTCGACCGCCCTGCGGCAGCCGGTGGCCGACTCGTTCGGGATCTTCGTGCCCATGGGCATCCTCAGCGCCCTCGGCATCCGCCCGGCGCTGGTCGAGATGGCCCGCGGCGTGAACCTCATCTACCAGTTCTGGATCCACACCGAGGCCATCCCGAAGCTGGGCCGGTTCGAGGAGATCTTCAACACCGCCTCGCACCACCGGGTCCACCACGGCAGCAACCAGAAGTACCTCGACCGCAACCACGGCAGCATCCTCATCGTCTGGGACCGGCTGTTCGGCACGTTCGAGCGGGAGGACGACGACGACCCCGTCGTCTACGGCCTGACCAAGAACATCGAGACCTACAACCCGGTGCGCATCGCCACCCACGAGCACGCCGACATCCTGCGCGACGTCGCCCGCTCGGACACCTGGTCCGACCGCCTCGGCTTCGTCCTCCGCGGTCCCGGCTGGGCCTACCAGCGCCATGCCGAGCGTCACGAGAGCCAGCCGCTCGCGGGCGTGTCGTAGGCGAGACAGACTCGCGGTCATGACCGCGGTGACATCCGAGACCACCCCCGCACCGGAGATCCGCCGGGCCGACGGCGAGCCGCTCACCGAGCTCGACCGGGCCGCGGTGTGCTTCGCCGATCCGACGGCCTACGCCGACGAGGACCGGTGGTTCGCGGCCGCCGCCCTGCTGCGGGCCGAGGCGCCGTTCCACCGGATCCACCTGGAGGGGCTGCCGCCGTTCCACGTCGTGACCCGCCACGCCGACGTGTTCGAGATCTCCACCCACGCCGATGCCTTCCGCAACGAGCCCCGGGCCGTGCTCCAGACCCTCGAGATGGAGGAGCTCCTCAAGGCGCAGGGCGACCTCAAGACGCTGATCCACATCGACGATCCCCGCCACAAGGAGCTACGGGGCATCACGCTCGACTGGTTCAAGCCCCGCAGCCTCGGCCGGCTGGAGGAGCGGATCGGCGTGCTGGCGCGCGCCGCGGTCGATCGCTGGGCGGCGGCCGACGGCGTGGTCGACGTGGCCCGCGAGATCGCCATGCCGTTCCCGCTCCAGGTGATCCTGTCGATCCTCGGACTGCCCGAGGACGACTACGACCGCATGCTCACGCTCACCCAGGAGCTCTTCGGCGGCGCCGACCCCGAGCTGGCCCGCGGCTTCACGCCCGAGGAGATGACCGCCGTCATCACCGACTTCTTCGGCTACTTCGCCGGTCTCATCGCCGACCGCCAGGCCCACCCCACCGAGGACCTGGCGTCGGTGATCGCCAACGCCGAGGTCGACGGGACGCCGATCGACATGATCGAGCAGCTCTCGTACTACGTGATCATCGCCACCGCCGGGCACGACACCACCTCGGCGTCGCTGGCCGGCGGCATCCGGGCCCTGGCCGAGAACCCCGAGCAGCTGGCCCGGCTGCAGGCCGACCCCTCGCTCCTGCCCCCGGCGATCGAGGAGATCATCCGGTGGATCACGCCGGTCAAGCACTTCCTGCGCAACGCCGCCGTGCCCTACGAGGTCGGTGGCTTCGCCTTCGAGCCCGGTGACTGCGCCCTCCTGTCGTACTGGTCGGCCAACCGGGACGAGACGGTGTTCGACGACCCCATGACCTTCGACGTCGGCCGCACGCCCAACCGCCACCTCGCCTTCGGCTTCGGTGCCCACTACTGCCTGGGCGCCTCGCTGGCCCGCATGGAGCTCAAGGCCTTCCTGACCGAGCTGCTGCCCCGCCTCGACTCGCTGGCGCTCGCCGGCGACCCGGCCCTGTCCGAGTCGCACTTCGTCAGCACCCTCAAGCACCTCCCCGTGGAGGCCTCGATCAGAGGGTGAAGGTGAGGTGGCGGGACAGGTCGCCGGTGAGGTCGACGAAGAAGCGGCGCTCGACGAAGGTCCAGCCCTCGTCGATCGGGGCGACGCGGTCGACGTAGCGACCGGTGATCATCGGCCGCAGGTCGCCCGGGTCGACCGCCTGCAGGACGAGGTACGACGAGCGGGCCGTGACCACACCGTCGGCGTCGGGCTCGGACAGCCACGTTCCGAGGACGAGGTGCTTGGTCCGGGGTGACCCGTCGTGCAGCCGCGTGATCGAGCCGTAGAAGCGGGCGACGGCCTCGGCGCCACGGGCCAGCTCGGTGCCGTTCTCGTCGGCCAGGCACCCGTCGGCGAAGAGGGCACCGACGCCGGTGAAGTCGGCGGCGTCCATCCGCTCGCCGTAGGTCGCCAGCAGCTCCCGGATCCGCTCCCCCGCGTCCATCGGGCTAGAGGCCCAGGAGGCCGCGGGCGTAGGCGGCCTGGCCGGCGTGCTGGGCGCAGTCGTCGACCACGCTGACCAGCCGGACGCCGAGGGTGACGGGCGGGTCCCAGCGCTCGTCGACGACCCGGTCGAGGTCGGCGGCGGTCAGGCCGCCCAGGAAGGCCCGGGTCCGGGACCAGACGGCGTCGAGGTACCCGGTGACGGCACCGGGACCGTCGGGACGCACGAGGGCGACGTCGTCGGCGTCGTGGCCGTAGCCGGTGTCGTCGGGGTCGGCGTCGAGCCCGAAGCGGGAGGGCCAGTCCGAGCTGACCCACACCTGCTGCTGGTCGAGCAGCTCGGCCAGGTGGTGGTCCTGCACCCGGGTGAGGTGCCAGGTGAGCCAGCCGATGGTGTTGGCGCCGGGGGCCGGGCGGCGGGCCAGGTCGACGGACGACAGGCCCTCGACCGCGTCCCGGACCAGATCCGGGATCCGTCCGTAGGACTCGAGGAGCAGGTCGGAGACGTCCACTTGGCTCAGATCTCGACCGACCGGGAGATGGTGATCGTCCCGTCGGGCGGGAGGTTGAAGTACGCCGCCGCCGGCGTGGCGTTGCGGGTCAGGAACACGAAGAGGTGCTCCCGCCAGATCGCCATGCCCGACCCGGGCGTGGCCCGCACCGACTCGGCCCCGAGGATGAACGCCGCCGTGGTCGGGTCGATGCCGAGCTTGATGGCCTGCCCCTCGCGCAGGCCCTGCATGACGTCGGGATCCTCCATGAAGCCGTAGCGGAGGATCACCTGGTAGATGCCGTCGCCGAGGTCGGTGACCACCGAGCGCTTGGCCGGCAGCACCCGGGGTGCCAGGGCCGTCTCGATCGAGAGCACGACGGTCGTCTCGTGCAGGACGTCGTTGTGGCGCACGTTGGCGATGAGGGCGGGCGGGGTGAGGCCGGGCGACGAGAAGAGGTAGACGGCGGTGGCCTCGACCCGGCGGGGCGGGTGGTTCGACCGGCGCAGCCCGTCGACGTAGTCGGTGAGCCGGATGTCGTTGCGGTGCATCAGGTCGGCGACGATCGCCCGGCCGGTGAACCAGGTGGTCATCAGGGTGAACATGGCCCCACCGACCACGATCGGGAACCAGCCACCGGAGGGGATCTTGAACAGGTTGGCGCCGAGATAGGCGCTGTCGACGACCAGGAAGCCACCGCACAGCGCCAGGGCCGCGTACTTCGCCCACCCGAACCGCTCGCGCAGCACGAAGTAGAAGAGGATCGCCGTGATCACCATGGTCGAGGTGACGGCCAGGCCGTAGGCGGCGGCCAGGTTGGCCGAGCTGCCGAAGCCGATCACCAGGGCGATGCAGGCGATCATCAGTGCCCAGTTGATGACCGGGATGTAGACCTGGCCGAAGGCCGAGGCCGACGTGTGGCGGATCCGGTGGCGGGGGGCGTAGCCGAGCTGGATGGCCTGCATGGTCAGCGAGAACACGCCCGAGATGAGGGCCTGCGAGGCGATGATCGTGGCCATCGTGGCGAGCACGACCATCGGGTAGCGGCCCCACTCCGGCACCGAGCGGATGAGGGGATTCTCGATGGCGTCGGGCTCGGCGAGGAGCAGCGCCCCCTGGCCGTAGTAGCTGAGCAGCAGGGCCGGCAGCACGGCGGCGAACCACGCCATCTGGATCGGCTTGCGCCCGAAGTGGCCCATGTCGGCGTACAGCGCCTCGCCGCCCGTGACGACCAGGAACATCGATCCGAGGGCCAGGAAGCCCTTGAAGGCGTTGGCCTGGAAGTAGTCGACGGCGTAGTTGGGGTTGATCGCCTGGAGGACCTCGGGGTTGTCGAGGATGTGGCTGATGCCGACGACGGCGAGCACCGAGAACCAGATCACCATCACCGGCCCGAAGATCCGGCCGATCGCCGCCGTCCCCCGGTGCTGGAAGGCGAAGATGCCGACGAGGATCGCCACCGCGATCGGCAGCACCGCCGGTTCGAGGTCGGGGGCCTGCACGGTGACGCCCTCGACCGCCGAGAGCACCGAGATGGCCGGCGTGATGGCGGCGTCGCCGTAGAGCAGGGCGGTGCCGAACAGGCCCACGAGGAGGAGGAGCTTGCGGCGACCGGACC
Organism: Iamia sp.; assembly: GCA_036380755.1. Lineage (GTDB taxonomy): Bacteria > Actinomycetota > Acidimicrobiia > Acidimicrobiales > Iamiaceae > Iamia. The sequence continues at coordinate 14,902 of DASVEC010000196.1, forward strand.
AGGCTTCGCCGTCGCGGCGCAGGAGGGCGGTGAGGGCGAGGATGCCGCCCTCGCCCTCGTTGTCGGCCTTCATCACGAAGGCGAGGTACTTGATGCTGATCACGATGATCAGCGACCAGGTGATCAGCGAGAGGACGCCGTAGACGTTGGTCTGGTCGACGTGCAGCTCGTGGCCGTGGCCCTCGAAGGTCTCGCGCAAGGCGTAGAGGGGGCTGGTGCCGATGTCGCCGAAGACGATGCCGAGCGCGGCCAGAGCCAGGGCGGGCGTGCCCCCGCGCGGGCCGTGGTGGCCGTGGCGACCCTGACCGCCGTGGGCGGGCTCGGTCTCGGTGTCGGCAGGAGGGTTCGTGGTCATGGATCTCGCAGGGTGATGGGCGGCCCGGACGGTCCGGACGGCGCGTCAGACCACGAGCGCGGGCGGCCCGCGGAGCGGCGGCGGCGCCCGGCCGGACACGATCCCGGCGACCCACCCGCCCACGACCCGGCGCACCGAGCCGGCGAGGACGCGGCCGAACCGGCCTCCGCCGCGGTGCACGACCCGCCGGCGGGACGGGTGCGCCACCTCGGCCGCGGCCGGCACCGGGACCTGGCCTCGGGCATCGTCGGGCGACGGGGTCTGCGGTCCCGACACCGCCAGCAGCGAGAGGCTGGTCGGGCCGACCCCGCAGGTGCCGCCGAAGGTGAGCACCAGCCCGGCGAGCGCGGCGAGCACCACGCGGAGGCCTCGGGGGCGGGGGAGCGCGTCGGGCGAGGCCACAGGGAGACCGCACGCTAGCCACACCGGCACCCCGGGGGAACCCAGGACGATGGGGACGGAACGGACCGTTCAGCAGCCCGTCAGGCCCCGTCCCACCGCTGGTCACCCCGGGGCGTGCGAGGGTGGACCGGTGGACCTCGAGGAGCTGCTCGCCCTGCCCGGCACCACCGAGCACGTCGAGCTGGGATCCCGGTTCGGGTTCATGGCGTACCACGGCGGCCGGCTGGAGGAGATGACCGACGTGGTGGCCTCGATGGCGGCCACGCTCGCCGGCGCCTCGTACTACGGCATCCTCACGCCGGCCGATGCGCCGCACCTGCCCTCGACCGCGTTCCGCCCCGACGGCTCCCCTGCCCTGGCCCGCTTCCTCGACCACGTCGAGGTGGTCATCACCGTCCACGGCTACGGCCGCGAGGGGATGTGGACCTCGCTCCTCGCGGGCGGGTCGAACCGCGACCTGGCCCGGCACGTCGCCGAGCACCTCCGCCCGGCCCTGCCCGGCTACGAGGTCCTCGACGACCTCGACGCCATCCCCGACGGGCTCCGCGGCCTCCACCCCGACAACCCGGTGAACGTCCCGCCCGGCGGCGGGGTCCAGCTCGAGCTCCCGCCCCGCGTGCGGGGCACGTCACCCCTCTCCCCGCCGGCCGACCGCGACGGCCTGTCGGCCCCCACCCGGGCCCTGTCCGTCGCCCTGGCCAAGGCCGCCGCCACCTGGGACCTCAGCCCCGCGTGAGGGTGGTGAGGGCCTCGTCGGTGAGGCGGTAGGTGGTCCACTCGTCCTGGGCCGCGGCGCCGAGGTTCCGGTAGAAGGCGATGCTGGGCTCGTTCCAGTCGAGCACCGA
>DASVEC010000197.1:0-6381 GCA_036380755.1 Iamia sp.
CGGCGTTCTGACGGGCGTCGCGGAGGTAGGTGATCGAGTCGTTGTAGGAGACGCAGCGGCCCTCGGCGGCGGCCGCCGCCGCCTTCTCCGAGCGGTCGGTCACCAGGCACGGCGACCCGGCCCAGGCCCCGCCCAGGCGCACCAACGCGGCGGCGATCACGATGGCCACCAGGGCGGCGCGGAACGACAGCCTCGGCAGCCGCAGCGGAGTCCAGCCCCCTGGCGCGACGGAGGACGGGCGCTCGGCGGTGGCCGTGCTCACCCCGCCCGACCCTCGAGGGCCGACGCCCACTCGGCCCCGGCCGGTCCCCGGGCCACGAACCCGGTCCTCGATCCGAGCCCGTCGGGGGCGTCGACCGCGCCGGCCTCGGCCCCGTCGACGAACAGCACCACCTCGTCGTCGCGGACGACCAGCTCGACGATGGTGCCCGGCATCGTCGAGGCCGGCACCGACGCGTCGGCCACCTCGTCCCCGTCGACGTGGGCCTCGAGGCGCCACCCCCCGAGCTCGGGCACGGCCAGGGCGGTGACGTAGGTGCCGGGGTCGGCGTAGCCCACCACCAGCCCGGCGGCCCGGGCCGGGGTGCCGACCTCGGCCCCGATGCCGGTCGCGTCGCCGGAGTGCAGCAGGAACGACGGGGCATCGTCGGAGGCCTCGGGCCCGACGAGGACGCCGCCGTCCACGGCCCAGTCGCCGTCGACCGGCTCCCAGGCGGCCAGGTCGTCGTCGAAGGAGTCGAGCACGGTGGCTCCGGCGCCCGGGTCGGCCGGCGCCGTCGTCTCCCCGGCCGTCGTGGGGGGCACAGTGCCGAGGCCCTCCGGGGCGGAGGTGGCCCCGGGGTCCGCCTGGGATCCGGCCGGGCCCGCAGGGATGCCCTCGGCGTCGGGGTCGATGGGGAAGGTGCCGAGAACGGTGGCCGAGTTGCTGACGTCGTCGGGGGCGCGCACGGCTCCGACGAGCGCGATCAGGAGGCCGCCGACGACGATCGCCGCCATCAGGGCCAGCACCACCACCGGCCCCCGGTAGGGGCCGAGGCCGGGCTCGGTGCGGGTCGGTGCCTCCTCCTCGGCCACCTCAGGCGTCCCCACCGGCCGGGGCCAGCACGCGGGTGGGCGGGGAGGCGAAGTGCTCGGAGAGGTTGCGCAGGGTCTCGCCGGGGCCGGCGTCGATCACGCCTTCGGCACCGAGGTCGACCGCCCGGGCCACGGCGCGGGGCCAGTCGACGGGGCGGACGAGCGCGGCCGCCAGCGCCGGGGCGATCTGCTCCGCCTCGGTCAGCACCGGCCCGGTCGAGCACACGACCGGGACCGACGGACGCTGCGGCCCGGAGGCGAGCACCGCGGCCTCGAGCTCGTCGATGGCCGGCGCCAGGAGGGGCGAGTGGAAGGCGCCGCCGATGCCGAGCCGGCGGGCCTTGCCGCCGGCCTCGAAGGCCAGGTCGAGGGCGACCCGGGCCGTCTCCTCGTCGCCGGTGAGGACCACCGGGCGATCGCTGTTGACGACGGCGACGTCGAGCAGGCCGCCCGTCCGGCCCACGGCCAGGCGCCGGATCCACTCGATGGCATCGTGGTCGAGGCGCATGACGGCCACCATCATGCCGGGCCGGCCGGCGGTGGCCCGGACGCCGATCTCGGCCCGCAGGGCCACCAGGCGCACGGCGTCCTCGCCGGCCAGCGCACCCGCGGCGGCGCAGGCCGTGATCTCGCCCAGGCTGTGCCCGACCACCACCGGCCCGGGGTCGTGGCCCTCGGCCGCCACCAGCCCGGCCGCCACGACGCAGGGCTGCGCCACCCGGGTGTCGGCCAGCAGGCGGGGCGTCAGGTCGGCCCCGCCGACGTGCGGTGCGGCCAGCTCACGGGCCAGGGCCACGAGGGGATGGCCCGGGGCCCCGTCGAGCGCCGCCACCGTGGCCACCGGGTCGACCCCCTGGCCAGGGAACGCCAGCGCCTCCCTCACGGAGGGGCACCCTACCGGCCGCCTTGATCGAGCCCCGAGCGGGCCGGCGACTACCCTCGCCCCCGGTGTGGCGACGACCCATCAGCCTGGGCCGGGCCACGATCGCCCTGGTGGTGGTGCTGGCCCTGGCCGAGCTCGGGATGCGGGCCATCGACGACCACCTGCCGCGCGCCACCGCCGGCGACACCATCGAGATCGAGCTCAAGTACGCCCAGCTCCAGGCCCTGCACGACCAGGGTGAGCCCGTCGACCTGGTCGTGCTGGGCAACTCCACCCTCGACGCCGGCATCGACCCGGTGCTGCTGGGCGAGGAGTCGGCCCGCTTCGACGCTCCGTACAACGCCGCCCTCCTCGGCCAGCCCCTGGCGTCGATCCGGCGCTGGGCCGGCGAGTTCGTGCTGGAGGAGGTCGATCCCGACACCGTCGTCCTCGGCCTCACGCCGCTCGACGTGCCCACCCTCAGCATCTTCGGGGTGAGCAAGCCGGCGGTCGAGTCGGCCTTCTCGGCCAGCTTCGACGCCCTCCACCCCGACGCCCTGCAGCGGGCCGAGGACAACGTGTCGGAGCACTCGGCGCTGGTCCGCCGGCGAGCCGCCTTCCGCGCCCCCGGCGAGCTGTGGCGGGGCATCACCGACACGATCTACGGCCGGGAGAAGGCCTTCGAGGGCGACGGCCCCGTCACGTTGGAGGACGGGCGCCAGGGGGTGCGCGACCGCCGGACGTGGGAGCAGGAGCTACTGGGGCCGCGCGGCACCAACCGCACCTACTGGGGCTACTCCTACGACGGCACCACCGAGAGCCGGATCAGCCCCACCGAGCGGCGCGCCTACGAGCGGGCCAACCTCGACCGTCTCCAGCTGGCCGGGGTGATCGGCGGCATCCGCGACGCCGGCGTCGACGACATCGTGGTCGTGCTCCCGCCCCACGACCTGCCCGCCCTCGAGCAGAGCGGCGTCCCGCTCGCCAGCTACCACCGCCTGGCCGACGACCTGGTCGCCTTCGCCCAGGACGAGGACCTGGCCGTGATCGACCTCTCCGACGTGGCCTGGGAGCACGCCGACTTCTACGACCCGGCCCACCTGTCGAAGCAGGGCGCCGAGCGCCTCACCCGGCTGCTGGCCGAGGAGCTGGACCAGCTGTGAGCGACGCCTCTCCGGGGGGTCTGACCCGCCTCCAGGCCGCCGTCGGCACGCTCGGCGTCGTGGTGCTCGGCGTCGTCCTGGTGCTCGTTCTCGGCATGATCTTCGGGCGGGCCGAGGGGAGCCGCGACGACGGTCGCCAGATCGCGTCGACCTTCGACCGGGCCGATGCCCTCGACCGCGCCGGGCTCGACGTCGAGGCCGGATCGTTCGTGGTGGCCGATGGCGCCCTCACCGCCACCGAGGTGCCCGGCGGGGGCGAGCCGGCCGTCGCCCTCGCCGACCGCCACTCCGACGAGGGCCGGATCACCGTGACCGCCGTGGCCCCCGGGCCGGGGTGGGCCGTCGTGGTCCGGTGGGAGGACGCCGACGACCACTGGGCCGTGGCCGTGCCCGAGGACGGAGGACCACTGGAGCTGCTGCTGGTGTCCGGCGGCGAGGGCTCCGTCGTGGACACCGCGCCCTCTCCCCTCACCCCGGGAGCCGTGGTCGACGTCCGCTACGACGACCGCCGGGTCGACGTCCGGGTCGACGGCGAGCTCGTCGCCCACGGGCGCGGCGACCTCGTCGACGGGCGCCGGGTGGGCCTGCTCACGAGCGCCCCCGACGTGGCATGGGATGACCTCGAGATCGGGCCCCGACCACGCCCGGTCGTGCGCTCCGACGGGTGACCGACCACCCGATCGCACTGGCGGACGATCGAGGTGCGCGGGCTATGGTCGTGGACGGAGGGTTGCCGGAGCGGACGAACGGGACGGTCTCGAAAACCGTTGTGGTGTCATAGCCACCGTGGGTTCAAATCCCACACCCTCCGCTCGGAACCGGTCGCCCGGTTTCACAGGATGACGAGAGGAACCCCGACCGTGTACCGACAGCGACGTCGAGCGGTCGGGGCCCTCGTCGCCCTGGCCGTCCTCCTCCTCGGTGCGTGCGGCGACGACGGCGACGAGGACACGAGCGAGTTCTGCGAGGCCCGGGTCGACCTGAGCGATCGGATCACCGAGCTCCAGGGCTTCGACCTGAGCACCGAGGACGAGGTGCCGGAGGCCCGCGAGCGCGTCCTCGCCCTGGTCGACGCCCTGCGCACGATGCTCGACGCCGCTCCCGAGGAGATCCGCATCGACGCCGACACCATGGCGTCGGGTCTCGACGAGGTCGAGGCCCGGGTCGAGGACGCCGATCTGGTCGAGCTGAGCACCGAGGTCCCGGACCTCCTGGCCGACATCGGCGGGTCCGGGTCCGACGAGAAGGCCGAGGCCGTCGCCGCCGTCAACGCCTACGCGGCCGACACCTGCGATTGAGGACCCCGCCCCTGCGAACTCGGGGGAGTAAGCGCCCGGTTCTGGGCGTTTACTCCCCCGAGTTCGATCGGGAAGAGCCGAGGCGGCCGTAGCCTGACGGGGCCATGCGCCAGGGACCGCACATCGTCTGGGGGATGTCGCGCTCGGACCCGTCGGCCCTGAGCGGCGTCCACCTCGACAAGGGCCTGATCCGGCGCGTCTGGGCCTTCGCCCGGCCCTACCGGCCCCGGACCTTCGCCTTCCTCGGCATCATCGTGGCCGAGGCGCTGCTGGGACTGGCCACCCCGCTGCTGGTCAAGCGGATCATCGACGATGCCCTGCCCCAGACGTCGGGGGGCCCGGCCGACGCCGGCCTCCTCACCTGGTGCGCGGGCGGGATGGCGGCCGCGGCCCTCGCCACCGCCCTCCTGTCGCTGGTCGAGCGGTGGCTGTCGGCCAGCATCGGCGAGGGCCTCATCTACGACCTGCGGGCGGCCCTGTTCGACCACGTCCAGCGCATGCCGGTCGCCTTCTTCACCCGCACCCAGACCGGTGCCCTCGTCTCCCGGATGAACAACGACGTGATCGGGGCCCAGCGGGCGGTCACCCAGACCCTCGGATCCGTCGTCTCCAACGTCATCGTCCTGATCACGACCCTCACGGCCATGGCCATCCTGGAGTGGCGCCTCACCCTGCTGTCGCTCGTGCTGCTGCCGGTGTTCCTGCTGCCGGCCAAGCGGGTCGGCCGCCGCCTGCAGTCGATCACCCGGGAGTCGTTCGACCTCAACGCCTCGATGAACGCGACCATGACCGAGCGCTTCAACGTGGCCGGGGCCATGCTCGTGAAGCTGTTCGGGCGGGCCGACGACGAGTCCGCCGGCTTCGCCGACCGGGCCGGCCGGGTGCGCGACATCGGGGTCCGCTCGGCCATGTACAGCCGCACCTTCATGGTGGCCCTCACCCTCGTCGGGGCCACCGGCACGGCGATCATCTACCTGCTGGGTGGGCGCATGGTGATCTCGGGCGCCATCACCCTGGGCACCCTCGTCGCCCTGGGCACCTTCGTGGTGCAGATCTACGCCCCGCTGACCCAGCTCACCAACGCCCGGATCGACCTGATGACGGCGTTCGTGTCGTTCGACCGGGTCTTCGAGGTCCTCGACGCGCCCCGTGCGATCACCGACCGGCCCGGTGCCGTCGACCTGGTCGAGCCGCAGGGCCGGATCGAGCTCGACGGGGTGACGTTCCGCTACCCGGCGGCGGCCGACGTGTCGATCGCCTCGCTCGAGGCCGAGGCCGGCATCCCCCTGGGTGACGAGGCCTCGCGCGAGATCCTCCACCACCTCGACCTGGTGGTGGAGCCGGGCCAGACCGTCGCCCTCGTCGGCCCGTCGGGTGCCGGCAAGAGCACCCTGGCGTCGCTGGTCCCCCGGCTCTACGACGTCACCGAGGGGGCGATCCGCGTCGACGGCACCGACGTGCGCGACCTCACCCAGGACTCGTTGCGCGAGGCCGTGGGCGTCGTCAGCCAGGACCCGCACCTGTTCCACACGTCCATCGGCGAGAACCTCCGCTACGCCCGGCCCGACGCCACCGACGCCGAGCTGGAGGAGGCCTGCCGGGCGGCCCGCATCCACGACACGATCGCCGCCCTGCCCGACGGCTACGCCACGGTCGTGGGCGAGCGCGGCTACCGCATGTCCGGCGGGGAGAAGCAGCGCATCGCCATCGCCCGCATGCTGCTCAAGGACCCCCGCATCGTCATCCTCGACGAGGCCACCAGCCACCTCGACACCGAGAACGAGGCGCTGGTGCAGCAGGCGCTGGCGGAAGCCCTCGCCGGGCGCACCGCGTTGGTGATCGCCCACCGCCTGTCCACCGTCGTCGACGCCGACCTGATCGTCGTGCTCGACGACGGCCGCATCGTCGAGCGGGGCCGCCACGCCTCGCTGCTCGCCGCCGGTGGCCTCTACGCCGACCTCTACCGCGCCCTGCTGCGGGGCGA
>DASVEC010000198.1:0-12817 GCA_036380755.1 Iamia sp.
TCGTCGACGTCGGACACGGTGAGGGTCTGGCCCCCGGTGCCCGTCCCGGTGCCGGGCGCGGCGGCGACCGGGCCGGCGGGCGCCAGGGCGCCGGCCAGTCCGGCGGCGAGGGCCGCGGCGGTGACGACGGCGAGGAGCCGACGGAGACGAGAGGGGCTGGGCACGGGCATCAGGGCTCCGGGGTGAGGGTCAGGCGGGACGAGCGGCGGCGGGCGACGAGCACGAGGGCGGCGCCGCCGCCGAGGAGGACGAGACCGGCGGGCACCAGCGTCCGTCCGGTGAACCCGGTGGCGGCCAGAGCGCCCGGGGACGCCAACGGCGTGTAGGTCGAGCCCGGGGTGGTGGCGAGCGGGTAGCCGGTGAAGGGCGTGTTGCCGCCCGGGGTGCCGGTCGGGTCGATGGGATCGGTGGCACAGGCGGCCTCGCCGGCGAAGCAGACGGGGACCTTGACGTCCTGGCTGCGATCGGCCGTCGCCCGGTGGTCGACCCGGGAGACGATGACGCAGCGCTGGCCGGCGGGCAGGTCGAGGCAGTCGACGAACTCGTCGCGGGCGGCGACGGTGATGGTGGCCGTGAACGAGCCGTCGGCCGCGATCGGCGTGACGGCCTCGTCGGGCACCCCCTCGTAGGGGTTGTTGGTGACCCACTGCGACGCGCCCGAGGTCCCCTCGGTGTCGACGCCGCCGACACACGGGCTGGGCTGGACGCCGGCGCCCTGGTCGACGCAGAAGCTGACGTACATGCCGCCTTCGTCGAGGTCGAACCCGGCGCCCTCGGTGAACCCGGTCCCCTTCACCTCGACCTCGGTGCCGGCCGGGTCGAGGTTGTCGACGGGCGTGGCGGTGAGCGTCTGGCCGTTGACCCCGGTGCCCGTGCGGGTGCCGCTCGGCGTCAGGTCCGGATCCGGGTCGGGATCGGGGTCCGGGTCGGGGTCCGGCGCGGCCGTGACGGTGACGACGACCGGATCGGAGGTGCTGGTGGCGGCCCCGGCGGTGCCGGTGAAGCGGGCCGTCACCGAGTGGGCGCCGGGCGTGGAGAAGGTCGCCGTCCGGGTGGCCCGGCCGTCCGAGCCGAGCGTGGCGGTGCCGAGCGACGTGGAGCCGTCGAACAGCTCGACCGTGCCGCTGGTGACGGCGGCGCGGGCCGCGGTGCCCGAGCGGGCGGTGCCGGCCTCGCCGGTCTGCACCGAGGCGGTGGCGACCACCGGCTTCCCGGCGGCGACGGTGGTCGGGGCGATGATCAGCGACGTGGTGGTCGACGGCACGGCGGCGCCGGCGAAGGCCACGGGGACGCTCGTCTCCCACTCCCCCGTCGGGTCGGGCGTGCCGTGGGCCCGCATGGTGGACACGAACCCGCCGCCGTCACCGAGGTCGCGGGCGATACCGTCCGTCCCCGTGTACTCGGCCTTCACCCCCGTGAGGGTGGCGGTGAAGCTGCCGTCGGAGCCGATGGCCGACGAGGGCACGAACGTCTGGGCGCCGTACATGGTGGCGTCGGTGTTGTTCTCGGGCACCGCCGACGAGCGTGCGAGTGGCGTGGCAAGCAACGGCCCGTAGACGACGTAGAGGCCCGGCGCCGTGGTGGGGAAGCCGGTGCCGGTGACGGTCACGTCGGCGCCGTCGGGGTCGAGGTTGGTGGCCGGATCGACGGTGATCGCCGCACCGGTCGGCTCGGGATCGCCGTCGCCGAAGGCCACCGGGACCTTGACGTCCTGGCTGCGGTCGCCCCCCGCCCGGTGGTCCATGCGGGCGATGACCTTGCACTCCTGCCCGCGGGGCAGGGCGGCGCAGTCGACGAACTCGTCGGCCTGCTGGACCGTGATGGTGGTGGTGAACGAGCCGTCGGCGGCGATGGCCACCGACGGCGTGCCCGGGAACGGGTTGTTGGTGACCCAGCGGGACGAACCCGTCTCGCCGGTCATGTCGATGCCGCCGACGCAGGGGCTGGGCGCGTTGGCCGGGCCGGTGTCGACGCAGAAGGCGATGTAGAGGCCCTCGGTGGCGGTGTCGAAGCCGGCGGCGGCGTCGAACCCGGAGCCGGTCACCGTGACCGTCTCGCCCGTGGGGTCGAGGTCGTCGACCGGCGTGACGGTGAGGGTCTGGCCCGCCGATCCGGTGCCCGTCCCCGTGCCCGTCCCGACCGCGGCGACCAGCACCGGGGCCGTCACCGCTACCGACCCGGCCACCAGCAGCGCGGCACCGACAGCGAGCAGGGAACGGGAAGCAGACGGGCGGGGACCGGCGAGCGTGCGAGTGGTCGTGGACAGCAACGGGTCTCCTCACGAAGCGGGGTAGAGCTGGTCGATCATCAGCTCGAGGGCGCGGGCGGTGCGGCCGCCGAAGCTGTAGAGCAGGCCGTCCTCGACGGTGACGATGCGGCGGTCCCGGCCGGCCGGGGTCTGGGCGATCCCGGGGATCTCGACCAGCCCGTCGATGCCGCCGACCGAGTCGAGACCGGTGGTGGTCATGAGGATCACGTCGGGCGCGGCCTCGGTGAGGGCCTCGCTGGTGATCGGGGTGAAGGGCCGGTCGAGCCCGATGGCGGTGCCGGCGTCGGTGCCCCCAGCCGCCTCGATCATCTCGTCGGCGCCCGAGCCCGGCCCGGCGATGAGGTACACACCGGCCTGGCCCCGCATGTAGAGGAAGGCGACGCGGGGTGGGTCGACGTCGTCGGGGACGGTGGCCGACACCGCCTCGATCTCGGCCGCGGCCTCGGCGGCCAGGTGCTCGCCCGGCGCCGGCACCCCGAGGGCGGTGGCGATCTGCTCGATGCGGGCGCCGATGCCGTCGATGGTGGTGACCTCGTCGACGACCACGACGGGGACGCCGGCGCCCCGGATCTGGTCGATCGCCTCGGGCGGCCCGATGGTCGGGTCGACCAGCACCACCGTGGGCCGCAGCGACAGCACGGCCTCGGGCGAGACGTCGTGGGCCCGGGTGACGACCGGGACGTCCTCGGCCTCGGTGAAGGTCGAGGCCACGTCGCGGCCGACGACGTTGTCGCCCAGCCCGAGGGCGAAGACGGTCTCGGTGATGTTGCCCCAGAGCGAGACGATGCGGCTGACGTCGTCGATGCGGATGGTGCGGCCGTCGGCCGACGTGACCTCGGCCGGCAGCTCGGGCTCGGCCGGGCCGTCGACGGCGTCGACCGACTGATCCTCGGCCCGCTCGCCGGGGCCGGGGTCGGCCGAGGCGGCCGGGGGACCGTCGGACCCGGCGCAGGCCGTCCCGGCCAGCAGGGCGAGGGCCATCAGCGCGGTGGCGACGGGCCGCGATCGGGTCACGACGGGACCCGGCGGCGGGAGCGGATCACGAGGGCGATCCCACCGGCGGCCGCCAGCAGCACCACCACGAGGAGGACCACCGGCAGGGCCGAGGAGCCGCCATCTGGCTCCTCGGCCCTGACGGGGGTTGCCGCCACCTCCTCCTCGGCGGGCTCGGTCGTGGTCGTCGGCTCCGACTCGGCGGCGAAGACGACGGGCACGGCCATGTCGAGGGTGCGGTCGGCCGCCGCCGCTTCGGCCTCGGCGTCCGCCACGGCGAAGTGGCGGACGGTCACGACGCAGTCGACCTCGCGACAGTCGGTCTCACCGTCGATGACGGCGGCGACGTCGAGCTCGACGGTGAAGCCACCGTCGTCGGTGAAGGCGGCGAAGTCGCCGTCGGCACCGTCGGGCGCCACCACCCGCGAAGCCTCGGGGCTCGACCCGGCGAGGCACGGCGTGGCCGCCTCGGTCGGGCTGGCCGCCTCGCGGCACAGGGTCACCTGGACGGCCTCGGCCTCGTCGAAGCCGGCGCCCTCGACGGTGAGGGTCTGGCCCTCGGGGTCGAGATCGGTGGCGGCCGACAGGGTCAGGGAGCGATCGCCGACGGTGCCGGTGAGGCCGTCGGCGCTGATCTCGGTGGTGGGCGCGGGGGCCGGCGCCGTGGTGGTGGGCGGGGGTGGCGGGGCGATCGTGGTGGGCGGCGCCGTGCTCGACGTGGTGGCCGGCGGCGCCGTCACGGGGGGCGGGGCGTCACCGGCCGCGAAAGTGACCGGGATGAAGATGTCCTGGGTGCGGTCGGCGGTGCGCTGGTGGTCGTTGCGGCTGACGATGGCGCACTGGATCCGGCGGCAGTCGAAGCCGTCGGCGATCACGGGCGTCACCGTGATGTTCACGCTGAAGCTGCCGCCCGGCCCGTACGGCGTCGCCAGCCCCTCGCCGTAGTCGGGCGGATTGGACGAGACCCACGCCGAGGCGCCGGTGGCGCCGGTCTGGTCGATGCCGCCCCCGCAGGGCGACGGGGCGGTGGTGGGCGGGGTCACGACGCAGAAGGCGACGTAGATGCCCTTGCTCTCGTCGTAGCCGCTGCCGGCCACCCCGACCTGCTGGCCGGCCGGGCTGAGCCCCTGCGTCTGGCTGGCCCGCAGCGTGCGCTGGCCGTCGCTGGCCTGGAGCCCGTCGGCCGACACCGGCGCGCGGGGCCGCTGGCGGGCCAGAACGACCTCGGAAGACGCCGGGGCGCCGGCCGTCACGGCGAGGGCCACGAGCAGGAGTGTTAGGCATGCCTTTCTGATTGTCCAAGGTTGGCGCGAGAGATGCTGTTCAGGCAAGCCATGACGGCGGGTCGCGATCTGACGACAGATCGTCGTGAAAGGCTTGCGCCGCGGGACAGCCCCGGGCCAGACTGCGCGCCGTGACCACCACCACCGACCCGGCGGCCGTGCGCTTCTCCACCACCTTGCGCGAGCGCACCATGGCCGACCACGGCGACGCCGAGGGATCGACGCTGATGAGCGAGCTGGTCGGCGGCACCCTCGACCGGGCCCGGATGGGCGACATGCTGGCCCAGCACCTCCTCGTGTACCGGGCCCTCGAGACCGCGGCCCGGGACCTCGCCGGCGACCCCGTCGTGGCCCCCTTCCTCCTCCCCGGGCTGGAGCGCACCGAGGCCCTGGAGGCCGACGTCCGCCTGCTGCTCGGCGCCGATGCCCTGTCCTCGGTGGTCGCCCGGCCCGGCACCGCCGCCTACGTGGCCCGGCTGGAGGCGGTCGGCTCGTGGGCCGGTGGCTTCGTGGCCCACCACTACACCCGGTACCTCGGCGACCTCTCGGGCGGCCAGCACATCCGCCGCATCGTCGAGAAGGCCTACCCGGACCTGCCGATCCGCTTCTACACCTTCGAGGCGATCGAGAGCCCCAAGGCCCTCAAGGACCGCTACCGCGAGCTCCTCGACGAGGCCCCGTGGTCGGCCGACGAGCAGGACCGCATCGTCGCCGAGGTCCGCCAGGCCTACCGCCTCAACCAGGAGATGTTCGCCTCGCTGGAGGCCTGACCCTCGCTAGAACGGCGGCTCGGGGTCGTACTGGATGTACTTCCGGACGTCGCGGGCCCGGTCGGGGGAGACCAGGCGGCCGACGAGGGCGAGGGCCATGTCGATGCCGGCGCTCACGCCGGCGGAGGTGACGATGTCGCCGTCGTCGACGTAGCGGTCGTCGGGACGGACCTCGATGGTGCCGTCCAGCTCGGCCAGGGTGTCGAGCGAAGCCCAGTGGGTGGTGGCGGGGCGCCCGGCGAGCAGCCCGGCGGCGGCGTAGACGAGCGACCCGGTGCAGACGCTCGTGGTGATCTCGGCCGCCGCGGCCCAGGCCCGGACCCGGCCGAGGTGGTCCGGGTCCTTCAGCAGCGGCCGCGTGCCCTGCCCACCGGGGTGGAGGACGACGGCCAGGTCGCCGACGTCGGCGGCGGCGTGGTGCGGCAGGATCTTCAGGCCCTTGGCGCCCGTGACCGTCTCGCCGTCGACCGAGAAGGTGGTGACCCGCCAGCCGTCGTCGGGCCAGAAGGAGCACCAGGCGGCCAGCACCTCCCACGGCCCGACGGCGTCGAGCTCCTCCACGTCGTCGAACAGGAAGATCCCGATCGTCCTGGGGTCGGTCATGCCGCCATCAGATCAGACGGGACGAGCTGCTCGCTGAGGAGGATGTCGAAGCGGGCCGGGTCGCCGGCCACGAACCGGCGGCAGAGCTCGACGCCCTCGGTGTAGCAGAAGATGTAGGCCCGCCAGGTGGGGTCGCTGATGAACGAGATCTGCTTCTCGGCCCGGACCTTGGGGAGCAGCAGCCACCGCTCGGCCCACGCCACCACGTCGTCGGCCGGCCGGCCCTCGTGGTGGAGCATGAGGGCGAGGTTGCCCCGGGCCTTGCTCACCGAGGCCAGGGCGCCCCGGACCGCGGCGGCCTCGTCGGCGTCGTAGCGGAGGCCGAGGTCGGCGAAGAGCGGCTTCATGGCCGCCTCGGTGTCCACGCCCACCAGCGCCTCGAGGGCGGCGTCGGCCAGCCCCTCGGCCAGGAGGCACTGGGGCGTGCCCACGAGGAAGATCGACTCCTCGAGCTGGCCGCGGTGCCGCACGAGCCCGACCTCCTTGCGGCAGTGCTCGGTGTGGTGCCCGGGGTAGGCCTCGTGGGCGACGAGGTGGCCGAGGACGAGCGACTGCACCGGCAGGTCGACGTTGATGGCGACCCGGCTGCGGAGGTCGCCGAGGTAGTAGTTGAAGCCGCTCCACGGCTTGTTCGTCTCGAGCACCCACTCGACGTGCTCACCGTCGGGGAGGCCCCAGCTCCGGCGGGTGCGCTCGGCGAAGTCGTCGGCCAGGGTGCGGATGGCCTCGTCGAGCCGGTCGGGCGGGATGGTGTGGGCCTCGCGCCAGGCGATCACCCGCTCGCGCAGGTCGCCGGCGCCCGGCAGGGCCTCGGCCAGGCGGCGGTGGGCGGCGGCCAGGTCGTCCTCGGCCACCGGCTGGGGGCGGACGCCGTAGCTCGACTCGACCTCGTCGAGGTAGCCCAGCGGCTCCCCGGCCAGGCTGCGGCCGACGGTGTGGAGCCCCACGACCTGGGCCCGCAGCCAGGCCCGGCGGCGCCCCTCGACGTCGGCATCGGCGCCCTGGTCGATGTCGGCGACGAGGCGGGCCGCCTCGGCGACGAGCGACGGGAGGCTGTGGGGCACGACCGTGTCGGCCTCGGCCTTCCACGACGGTGGGCCGTAGTAGGCGTCGACCAACCCGTCGAGGTGGCGGCCGAGGTCGAGCCCGAGCCGGACGTACCGCTCGACGACGCCGGCCGTGGGTCGGGCCGTCACTACCCCAGCTCGGCGTGGAGGTTGGCGATGCAGTGCTGCCACGCCTCGGCCGACACGGCGGCGTCGTGGACCTCGGGCCGGGTGTCGTTGAAGAAGGCGTGGTCGACGCCCGGGAAGATCCGGATCTGGGCGTCGACGCCGGCGGCCTGGAGGTCGGTCTCGAGCTGCCGGGCCAGGTCGGGCCCGAAGAACCCATCCTGCTCGGCGAAGATCCCGCGCACCTTGGCCTGGACGTTCGACCAGTCGGGCTGGGCGTGCTCCCACGGGATGAGCCCGTACCAGGGGACGCAGATCGAGAAGGCCGCGGGGCGCTCGGCCGCCAGCACCAGCGCCAGCCCGCCACCCATGCAGAAGCCGGTGACGCCGAGCTTGTCGGAGGCGATGGCCTGGTGCGTCTGGAGGTAGGCGATGGCGCCCGACATGTCGGTGACGGCCTGGTCGAGGTTCAGCGCCATCATCAGCTTGCCGGCCTCGTCGGGCTCGGTCGTGGTCTCGCCGTGGTAGAGGTCGGGCGCCAGGGCGACGAAGCCCTCGGCCGCGAAGCGGTCGCACACGTCCTTGACGTGTGCGACGAGACCCCACCACTCCTGGATGACGATGAGACCGGGACCCGACCCGCCCTCGGGCACGCTCAGGTAGCCGCTGGCCGTGTCGTCACCGTTCGGGAACTCGACGTTCTGACCCATGGTCCTCGAACCTACGGCATGATCCCTGCATGTCGCGCCGCGAGCTGATCAAGATGACGCCGGACGAGGTCGAGGCCTTCCTCGACGGTCCCCGGACCATGAACCTGGCCACCCACAACCACGACGGCACGATCCACATGGTGGCCATGTGGTACGGCTTCACCGCCGACGGCGTCGTCGGCTTCGAGACCTTCCACAAGTCGCAGAAGGTCCAGAACCTCAAGCGCGACGACCGGGTCACCGCCCTCGTCGAGGCGGGCGACCGGTACGAGAACCTGCAGGGCGTCGAGCTGGTCGGCACCATGGAGATCACCGACGACCACGACGTCCTCCTCGGCATCGCCATCTCGGTGCTCGAGCGCTACCACCCCGAGGTGAACGAGGACGACCGCCTCGCCGCCGCCGAGATGGTCATCAACAAGCGCGTCGCCATGCTCCTCCACCCCGAGAAGACCGTCACCTGGGACCACCGCAAGCTCGGCGGCACGTACTAGCTCTCAGCCACTCGTTCGCTGGCGCTCACTCCGTTCCTTCGAACTGCTCGGCCCTCGCTGCGCTCGGGGCTGAAGGTCCTTCCGGAGCCGGACGCCTCGTTCCTCGGCGCCACGGCTCCTCTGCGGGGGGAAGACCCCCCGCACCCCCCAGCGGCTGCGCCGGGCCGGCGGTCGTCGCGGGAGATCCGGTCGAGCCGTGCTGGCGCATCGTCTGGCCAGCGCTCTAGCCCTGGTAGGACCCTGGGGTTCTCGAGCGGACGAGGAGCTCGGGGGCGACGGGGCAGCCGGGGGAGCCGACGCCGACGGCGACGTCGACGGGGCCCTCGATGCCGACGACGCGGTCGACGAGGTCGAGCGGGACGACGTCGAGGTCGGACTCCCACGGCTCGGTGGGATCGATGGCGGCGGCGACGCAGGCGTCGTAGGTCGGACCGGGGAGCACCCGCCCCACCGGCGCCACCAGCCACACGGTCCGGCCCGCGGCCCGGGCCACGGCCGCGGCGGCCCGGCTGCCGGGGACGCAGAGGGCCGAGGCAGGCCCTGTGGCGGTCGCCTCCAGCAGCACGATGTCGACCGAGGCCGCGGCGGCGCCGACGGCCTGGGTGGTCACGTCGAGGACGGGGATGTCGACCCGGCCCAGCGCCCGGCCCACGTCGACCCCGGTGCCGTCGTCGGCCGCCAGCACGTCGAGGTCGCCCCGGCGGGCCAGCGCCGGCACCACCGTGGGGGGCCAGCCGACGATGAGCACCCGGGCCTCGTCGGGCAGGAAGGCGGCCAGGACGCCGTCGGTGGGATCCCCGGCCAGCTCCTCGGCCGCGGCCATCCCCTCGATCATCGGGTCGGGGGCGACGAGCACCCGGCTGCACAGCCACCACAGCGGCCCGACCGCCGGGTGACGGGCGACCAGCTGGCGGGCGGCGGCCACCAGCCCGGCAGGATCGTCGTCGAAGGCGCCGAGGGCATGGGCCGCCTCCGACGCGAGGTCGACCGGATCGGCCCCGCCGGCCCGGGCGACGTAGCGCAGGTGCTCGATCGGGTGCACCCGGTCTAGAGCCCCGGCTTGAAGATCATCAGGTAGAGCATCACCAGCAGGAGGGTGTGCACGAACCCGCCGAACATCGACACCTTGCGGACGGCGTCGGCGTCGCCCGTCGCCGCCTTCCGCTCCGCCGGCACCAGCAGCCCGAAGAGCACGCCGAGGAGGGCGAAGAAGACCAGGAAGGCGCCCGAGATCCAGACCTGCGAGAACTCCCAGACGTCCTCCGACATCACGATCATGAGGATCCCGAGCACACCCGTGAGCACGAGGGCGGGTCCGTGGACGAGGACGTTGTTGACCGGGACCTGCCCCGCCACCTCCGCCGGGACCGTCACGCCGCGCTTGCGGGTCTGCACGTTGATGATCGGCCACACCATCGCCGGGGCGAAGGCGACGATAGCCGAGAGGATGTGGAGCAGGAGGACGATCTTGTACGGGGTGGATCCGATGGCGGCGAGCACGAGGGCGAACCTATCCGCGCCGACGGTTTCGGGGCGCTCCGGAGCCGTTGCTACCTTCTGGCCGTGCCCGTCGCCGAGCAGGTCCCCGAGAGCGTCTCCCTCACCGCCCTGAGCGGCGACACCGCCAGCCTCGACGACTGGCTGACGACCTTCCAGCTGGCGGTCGTCGTCCTCGACCCGTACACGTCGGAGAGCTCCTGGCTCATCGACACCGCGGGCGAGATCCTCACCGAGTTCGCGGGCGCCGACTGCCGGGTCGGCTGGGTCGTCACCGCCGACGCCGCCGACGCCCGGACCTTCCTCGGCCCGTGGGCCGACAGCCTCCTGACCTTCTGCGACGCCGACCGCTCCTTCGTGCGGGGCGTCGGCCTCGAGCGCCTCCCCGCCTTCGTGCACCTGCGCCAGGACCGGGTCCCGATCAGCGCCGTCGAGGGCTGGGACCCGCCCGCCTGGGACGAGGCCGTGGCCACCCTCACCCAGATGATGTCGTGGTCGAAGGTCGAGGTCCCGCCGCCGGGCGCGCCGGCCGCCTTCGCGGGCTCGCCGGTCTGACCAGGGCCGGCCGCATCGGGTCGGCCCACCCGGCACGACTACCGTCGAGGCGTGTCCCGCTACTCGTTCACGATGCCGTCCCACCCCGGACGGAAGGGCTGGTTCCGGGTTGGCGAGCTCGAGATCACCACCACGGTGATCATGGTCGCCCTCGGCGTGCTGTCGATGTTCGTCTACGCCGTCGACAAGGTCTTCCTCGCCAACTTCATGTTCTTCGGGGCCGACGTGCGCGACGGCGAGGTGTGGCGTCTGGTCACGTGGCCTCTGGTCAACCCGCCCGATCGGATCTGGGTGATCATCACCCTCGCCTTCTTCTGGTTCGTCGGCCACCGGATCGAGGACGAGATCGGCCGGGTGCGGTTCCTCGGCCTGATGGTCGTCACCACCGTGCTGGCCGGCGCCGTCGTCACCGCCTTCACCCTCACCGCCGCGACCGGCGTCGGCTACGGGCTGAGCATCCTCGCCTTCGCCCTGCTGGTCGTGATCGCCGTCCGCGATCCGCAGCAGCCGTGGTTCTTCGGCATCCCCATCTGGATCCTCGTCGCCGTGTTCGCCGCGGTCGACATCCTCGGCCTGGTGGGTGATCGCCTCTGGGGCATCCTGCTGCTCGAGGTCGCCTCCGTGGTGTTCATGACCGTCGGTGCCGCCGTCCTGGGTCTGGTCGACATCCTCCCGTTCCTCCCCCGCCTCGGCGAGGCCCGGCCTCGGGGCGGCGGCGGGGGGAAGCGCCGCCCCCGCGGCGGCCGGGGCACGGTGACGCAGGGACCGTGGAGCTCACCGTCGGGGTTCTCCCCGGCCGGCCCGTCCCGGCTCGAGCAGGCCGAGCTCGACGTTCTGCTCGACAAGATCGGCCACTCGGGCATCGACTCGCTCAGCAAGGAGGAGCGGCGCCGGCTCGACGAGCTGAGCCGGCGCATGCGCGACACCTGAGGGTGGTGGTCCTCCTCTAGTAGCTCCCGGCGGCGACCCGGCGCCGGAAGGTCTCGCTGCCAGCGAGCGACCGCACGAGGTCCTCGGCGGTGGCCCCGAGGGCGAGCATCGTCGTCCACTGCACCCGCTCGGTGGCGGTGGGCATGCGGGCGACCATCTGGGCGAAGGCCCACGAGACGGTGACGTCGTCGGCGGTCGCCTGCTTGTTCTCGGTCGACTCGGTGAAGCCGACGATGACCTTGCCCCGGCTGACCCCCTTGGCCAGCTGGGCGACCCAGTAGTCGGTGCCGGAGGCGTCGGGCTCGCGATCGAGGACGTTGCGGTACACCTGCTCGACGAACGGCCGGTCGGCGAGGTCCCCGTACAGCTTCACGAACTCGGCCGAGCTGGCGAAGCTCGTCGCCATGCGGTCGAGCGTCACGCCCCGCTGGCGCTGCTGGATCCAGAAGACGAGACCGGCGGCGTCCGGCTCGCGGTCGAAGGCGCCGCCGTAGAGGCGGACGGTCCCGGGCACCAGCCCGGCGTGGGTGGTCGAGGTGGCCAGGTAGGCCGCCAGGTCGGCCGCGGACCACGAGCGGAGGAGGTTGGCGGCGTCCGCCTCGACCTGGGTCGCGCTCGGACCCTTGGCCAGCAGCCACCACCGCAGGCGGGAGGAGGCGTCGCCGGCCGACTTGAACGGGGTGGGGCGCCGGTCGGCGAGGGTCGTGGTGGCGCCGACGAAGTTCACGGTGGACCACAGCCGGCCGTTGCCGTCGCGCACGCAGCCGACGGCGATCCGCTGGACCCTGCTGTCGAGGATGTTGGCGCGGTGCCCGGGTGAGTCCTTGTACGCCTGGTTCAGGCGCTCGGCCGTCGGGGCGTAGCCCACGTTCTCGGTGATGCGCCGCCAGCTGGGCACGGCCCGGCCGATCTGCGAGACGTACTGCGGGTTGTGGGCCATGGTGCCAGTGCGGGCCTGGTTGAACGCCCACGCCCGGGAGACCTGGTCGTAGGAGGGGTCCTCCCGCAGCGCCGGCAACCCGGCGTTGGCCCGGGCCTGGTCGTGGAGACGACGGAGCTCGCCCTCGCAGGTGCCGTCGACCGCCGTCGTCTTGGGAGCATCGGGGTAGGCCGCCGCCGGCGGGATCGTGGTGGCCAGGGCCAGTGCGCCGCCCAGGGCGGCGGTCCCGACGAGACGTCGGATCGATGTGGTCATGGTGGTCCTCCCACCGCGGTCGCTGACACCACTCTACGGGGTCAGGTGCTCACAGTAGGTGGCCTACCACTCTCAGTGGTAGGGCAAACGGATCAGTGCAGGCAGAGCTCGTTGCCCTCGGGGTCGGCCAGGGTGATCCAGCGACCGTCGACGTCGTCGTGCCGGTACAGCACGGTCGCACCGAGCGCCTCCAACCGCTCGGCCTCCGCCGCCAGCCGGGCCCGCGCCTCGGTGGGGTCGGCGCCGGGGCCGCCGTCGACGACGTTGAGGTCGAGGTGCACCCGGTTCTTGGCCACCTTGCCCTCGGGCACCTGCTGGAAGTAGAGCCGCGGCCCCGCCCCGGTGG
>DASVEC010000199.1:0-4132 GCA_036380755.1 Iamia sp.
CACCGACGAGCTGGGCGATCGCTTCGACCTGCCCGGGTTCCACGACGTCGTGCTGGGCTCGTCGACCATCAGCCTCCCCGTGCTCGGCGCCGTCGTCGCCGACTGGGTCGAGCGCACCGCGTGAGCCAGCCGCCCGACGTCGACTCCCTCGCCGCCGCGTTCGGGCTCGACACCGCCGGCGCCGAGGTCGTCCGGGCCGCCACCCGCCACGTCGTCCGCTTCCCGGCGTCGAACGTCCGCACCTTCGCCGTCCCCGGGGGCACCACCGGGCCCCGGCAGGAGGCCGCCGTCGCCGCCCTGCTGGCCGACGCCGGCGTCCCCGCCACCCGCCGCCTCGCCGGGCCCGCGCCCATCGACGGCTGGACGGTCACCGCCTGGCGGGAGATCCCCGGCGTCGACCCCGACGCGCCACCGGTCGACGCCGCCGTCCTCGGCGGCCTCGCCGCCCGGCTGCACCGCGCCACCGGCGGGCTCGACCGCCGCGGCGTCGTCGCGTGCGACCCCCTGGGCGCGGGCCTGGCCCAGCTCGAGGTGGCCATCCCCGCCGGCCACACCAGCGACGACGAGCTGGGCGTCCTGCGCCGGGCCGCCACCCGGCTGGAGCCCGTCTGGCAGGCATCCGTCGACGAGGCCGAGCGCGACGGCGGGGCCGTGCTCCACGGCGACCTCCACGCCGGCAACGTCGTCATCGGCCGCGACGGGCCGGTCCTCGTCGACCTCGAGCTGGCCGGCTGGGGACCGCTCGCCTACGACGCCGCCCCCACGGTCGCCTTCGTCCGCTGGTACGGCTACCCCGCCGGCGAGCTCGATGCCTTCGACGAGGCCTACGGCGCCCCGCTCACCGGGCCCGCCCGCGAGCGCTCGCTCGACGAGGTCTGGGCCCTGTGGTCGACGTGTTGGTGCGTGGCCAACCGGCACCGCTCGGCCGAGCTGGAGGAGGAGGCCAAGGTCCGCCTGGCCACGGTCGAGACGGGCGAGGCCCCCGTCCCCTGGCAGCTCCGCTAGCTCTTCCCCAGCCACACGAGCGCGGCGGTGACCATGGCCTCGACACCGGTGGCCAGCGACGGGTCCTGGACGGGAGCGAAGTGGGGTGAGTGGTTGTAGGGGACGTCCTCGAGGTTGAAGCGGCCCTCCTCGAGGGCGTTGCGGAACAGGGCGGGATCGGTCACGCCGACGAACCAGAACACCGACGGCACGTCCGCCCGCTCGCCGAAGAAGCCGAAGTCCTCGCTGCCCGTCGCGACCGGGCCGGGGATGGAGCGGTCGGGCCCGAAGTGCTCGCCGAAGGCCGCCGCGATGCGCTCCGTCGCCTCGGCGTCGTTGTCGACGACGGGCAGCGCGTAGCCCTCGGTGATGTCGGGCTTGCGGTCGCAGCCGGCCGCCTGGCACTCGCCCTCGACGATCCGGGTGATGGCCTCCAGCACCTTGGTGCGGACCTGGGGCTGGAAGGAGCGGATGCTCAGACCCAGCTCGGCCCGGTCGGCGATGATGTTCTCCTTGGTGCCGACGTGGACCCGGCCCACGGTCACCACCGCGGTGTCGGACGGGTCGACCTCGCGGGAGACGATCGTCTGGAGCCGCATCACCGTCGAGGCCGCCAGCACGGCCGGGTCCACCGTGTTCTGGGGGGCCGAGCCGTGCCCGCCCCGGCCGTGGAGGACGATCTCGACGGCGTCGCTGGCGGCCATCATGGGCCCGGCCCGGTGGAGCACCCAGCCCGCCGGCGCCGGCGCGGCGTGCTGACCGAGGCAGACGACGGGCGCGCCGAAGCGCTCGTAGAGGCCGTCGTCGAGCATGGCCCGGGCGCCGGCGCCCAGCTCCTCGGCCGGCTGGACCACCAGCAGCAGCGACCCCGACCAGGCGTCGCGGTGGTCGGCCAGGATCGTGGCCGCGCCGACCAGCCAGGCCGCGTGCATGTCGTGGCCGCAGGAGTGGGCCACCCCGTCCACCGTGCTGGCGTAGGCCAGGCCGGTGTCCTCCTGCATGGGCAGGGCGTCGATGTCGGCTCGGAGCAGGACGGTGGGGCCGGGCCCGTTCTCGAGCGTGGCGACCACCCCCGTGCGACCGACGTCGGCGGTGACGTCGTAGCCCAGGTCCCGCAGCCGGCCGGCCAGGATGCCGGCCGTCCGGTGCTCCTGGAACGACAGCTCGGGGTGGGCATGCAGGTCCTCGTAGAGGGCCCGGAGATCCGGGAGCAGCGCGGGCACGGCATCGAACATGGGGCGACGGTACCTCTGCGATCGCCGATGAGCGACGGGCGCCGACGGCGTCTCATCTGCCATGGCATACGTGACGATCGATCTCAGCGTGTCCGTCGACGGCTACATCGCCGGACCGGGCGACGGGTCCGAGCTCCCCCTCGGGGAGGGCGGCCAGGCCCTCTTCACCTGGATGGGCGCCGGCACCGAGCCCATGGGCGAGGGGGGCTTCCTCCGGCCCGCCGCGGCCAGCCGGCCCGTGGTCGAGGAGTGGATCGCCGGCGCCGGCGCCATGATCAGCGGGCGCCGCACGTTCGACATCGCCGGCGGGTGGGCCGACGGCCACCCGATCGACGCCCCCATCTTCGTGGTGACCCACGACCCGCCCACCGAGGGCCGCTGGAGCCCGCGGGTGACCTTCGTGCCCGAGGGGGTCGAGGCGGCGCTGGCACAGGCTCGCGAGGTCGCCGGCGACGGGTCCGTCTCCGCCTGCGGCGCCAGCATCGCCCAGCAGCTCCTGCAGCTCGGGGTGGTCGACGAGATCCAGCTCAGCGTGGCCCCGGTCCTCCTCGGCGGCGGCGTCCGCCTGCTCGACCACGTCGCGGCCCCGCTCGAGCAGGTCCGGGTCATCGTGTCCGACGGCGTGACCCACCTCCGCTATCGCGTGGTGCGCTAGCGACTCGCTCTCCGCACCGCGGCGTCGAGCTCGTCCTTCAGGGCGCGAGGGTCCTCGACGGTGACCGTCGCCGCCGGGTGCCGGAGCAGGCCGAGCGGGTCGGCGGCCCGGACCGGGCGGTGGAAGCGGATGCAGACACCGCCGGCCGCGGTGGTGGCGAAGGTGATGCCCCGGTCCCGGCGGGAGAGCCGGGGCGGCCCACCGACCTTGATGGCCGAGTAGGGGCCCGTCACCGCCACGTCGGCGACGTTGGTGAGCTCGGTCCGCAGGGACCAGGGGCCGTAGCGGATGCGCAGGTGGGTCTCGCCCACCTCGACCTCGGTCGCCCGGGGGACGGCCCCGGCCAGCATCGACGCCCCGGCGATGGGCCAGTCGTAGCGGAAGTCGTACGTGGTCGTCCGGGGGACCGAACCCTTGGGCACCGGCGGACGGCGCCGGGGCTTGTCCTGCTCGACCTCGGGGTGGTGACCGGGCCGGTTGGCCTCGGGCACGGGACCCGGCGAGCCACCGTCGGCCGGCGGGACGGCGTCGGCGGCGGTCGCGGGCATCGGCTGGGGACGAGGGGGCACGGGCTGCTCCTGATCGGGGGATGGCGTGCCGCCGACTCCCCGGCACCCCGGCCCCGGAAACGGCGTCGGGCGCCCGGCGGCGCTACACCGCGACCAGGGCGAAGGCGGCGCGGAGGTCCGCCACCAGGGCGAGACGGGCCTCGTGACGGGCCTCGTCGGGCCCGCGCAGCACCGACGAGGGGTGCACGGTGGCCACCACGTGCTCGGCCAGGTCGCTGTCGAGGTCCTCGCCCCGCTGCTTCGTGACCCGGAACGACCGCCCCAGGCGGGACTGCGCCGCGGTGGCGCCGAGGAAGACGACGAGACGGGGCGACACGACCTCGAGCTCGCGATCGAGCCAGAGCCCACAGGCCTCGATCTCGTCGCGGTCGGGCTTCTGGTGGATCCGCCGCTTCCCCCGCTGCTCGAACTTGAAGTGCTTCACCGCGTTGGTGAGGTACATCTCCTCGCGCCGACCACCGGCGTCCTCGATGCACCGGTCGAGAAGGGCGCCGGCGGGGCCGACGAACGGGCGGCCGGCGAGGTCCTCCTGATCGCCGGGCTGCTCGCCGACAAAGACGATCGCCGCGTCGAGCGAGCCTTCGCCGAACACGGTCTGGGTCCCGTATTTGTAGAGCTCGCAGCGGGTGCAGGCGCGGGCTTCCTTGAGCAGCTGCTCCCACGATGCGCGAAGGTTGCTTCCCGGCTCG
>DASVEC010000200.1:0-3336 GCA_036380755.1 Iamia sp.
CAGGGCGAGGACGGTCTTCGGCCGCGGGGCGACGTGCAGCGTGGCGCGGGCCGCGGTCTCGGTGCGCCGGGGATCGACGACGACGATCTCGGGGTCGTGGGGGTTGCGGGCGATGCGGTCCCACAGGATCGGATGGGCGACGCAGAGGTTCGACCCCACCAGCACGATCACGTCGGACTGCTCGAGGTCGGCGTAGGTGTAGGGCGGGGCGTCGAACCCGAACGCCTCCTTGTAGGCGACGACGGCGCTGGCCATGCACTGACGGGTGTTGCCGTCGCCGTGGCGCATGCCCATGCCGAACTTGGCCAGCGCGCCGAGCAGCGCCATCTCCTCGGTGGGGATCTGCCCCGTCGAGAGGAAGGCGGCCGACTCGGGGCCGTGCTCGGCCTGGCTGGCCCTCATGCGGGTGACGAAGGTGTCGAGGGCCGTGGTCCAGTCGGTCGGCACCAACCGACCCCGGGCGTCTCGCACCAGCGGCGTCGTGGCCCGGTCGGGGGCGGCGAGCGGCGTGAGCGCCTCCCAGCCCTTGGGGCAGGCGCCGCCGCGGTTGACCGGATGGGCCTCGCTGGGGGTGAGGCCCACCGCCTGCCCGTCGCGGAGGTGGACGTCGAGGCCGCACCCCGTCGAGCAGAAGCCGCAGACCAGCCGGGTGGTCGCCGTCGGGACCCGCGCCGCCGGGACCTGGCCGAGGCCGAACGGCGCCGGCTCGCGGGCCAGGAGCCCGGTGAGACGGCCGGTCACCGGGGTGACCCCGGCATGCGGGGGGCGACCGACGCCAGGAAGAACAGGCGCCGGTCCTGGTGCTCGCCCACCAGGACGACCAGCCCGGCCACGGCGAGGACGATCCCCGACTCCCCCGGTGCCGCCGCCGCCCCGGCCAGCAGCAGGGCGGTCACGCCGGCCGTGGCCAGCCGGACGAGGTGGCGGTCGCGGAGGTCGTGGGTCAGCAGCCGGGCCGTGGCCGCCAGATCGGGCGAGGGGTCGGAGCGGTGGGCGTCGACCCAGAGGGGGACGAGAGGTCCGAGCACCGAGAGGGCGAGGCCGACGGCGGCCACCGCGAGGAGGGACGGCACGAGGGGGCGGGCGGCGGTGGGGTCGGCGAGGGCCAGGACCGCGGCGCTCCCGCAGGCGCCGCCGAGCAGGGCCGTGCCCCCGAACCGGGCCGTCGTGGCCGGCAGCCGCCACCAGCGCCGGCCGGTGACGGCGTAGAGCTGCGCCGAGCAGGCGACCCCGGCGAGGCCGCCGATCACGCCGACGGCACCGGCCGTGGTCTCGATCCACGCCGGGGCGCCGGCGAGGTCGGCGACGAACCGCCCCGCCCCGCCGGCCGCGAAGGCGCCGAAGGCCACGATCTCACGGCTCAGCCAC
Source organism: Iamia sp. (assembly GCA_036380755.1). Classification (GTDB taxonomy): domain Bacteria; phylum Actinomycetota; class Acidimicrobiia; order Acidimicrobiales; family Iamiaceae; genus Iamia. The sequence goes on from DASVEC010000200.1 coordinate 1,369, forward strand.
GAGCGCCGGAGGCCGAGCACGGCGCGCCAGGCCAGGAGCGGGCGGCCGAGGTGAAGGGTGGAGGCGGCCAGCGCCACCAGGCCCGTCGCCAGGCCGGCGAGGCCCAGGGCGTCGGCGCCGGCGTGGCCCACCGACGGGGATCGGGCGATCCACCCCGCCGCCACCGTCATGCCCACCGCGACCTGGGTCAGGACGAGCATCAGGGCGAGCGGGGCGTGGCCGGCCGAGGGGTGGATCGAGGACCGGTCGGTGGCGACCCACGACTCCGGGACGGGGACCGTCGACCGGTACCGGGTCGTCGGCACGGTGAGGTCCGACGTCGGGGCCGAGGGCACCAGCCGGGGCGGCTCGGCCACGCGGACCGACGCCACCAGCTCGGCCGTGTCGACCAGGGCGATGGTGATGGCGCCCTGGGGGCAGCCCTGCACGCAGGCCGGCGCCTCCCCCTCGGCCAGGCGGTCCGAGCACATGTCGCACTTGCGGACGATCCCGAGCGACGGCTGGTAGGTCGGCACCTCGTAGGGGCAGGTCAGCGTGCAGTAGCTGCACCCGATGCAGGCATCGTCGAGGTGCCGGACGATCCCGGTGACCGGGTCCTTCTCGTAGGCGTTGGCCGGGCACCCGTCCATGCACGCCGGCTCGACGCAGTGGTGGCAGGCGCTCGTCACCGTCACCGATCCGCGCGCCTCGACCGCACCGTCGACACCCGCGTGGAGGGCACCGACCTTCCGCCACGTCTCGTCCTCCTCGAGCCCGTTGAGGCTGTGGCACGCCGCCACGCACGCCTTGCAGCCGGTGCAGGCGTCGAGGTCGACCTCGAACCCGTACTGCTGCCCGGGCCCCGGCGGGGTGGCGGGCAGCCGGTCGCGGTAGCGCTCGACGCCCAGCCCCACGTCGTGAGCCTGGGAGAACCGCTCGACGGCGGACAGGTCCTGCTGGACGTTCAGCCAGCCGTCGAGGGGGGTCAGCAGGTCGGTCACGGGCTCCCCACGGTGGCCAGCTCCCGGACCGGGGCGGCGACGACCGGCTCGTCGGCCGTCGTGCGGGCGTGGCTGCGGGCCGGCTCGACCAGCCAGCGGCAGGCGATCGCCGCCAGCAGGCTGGCGCCGCCCATGATCACGAACACGGTCTGGACCGAGACGAACAGCAGCGAGGTGAGGAAGACGATGCCGCCGACGTTCCCGTAGGCGCCCGCCAGCCCGGCGATCTGCCCGCTCACCCGCTTCTTCACCAGCGGGACGATGGCGTAGACGGCGCCGTTGCCGGCCTGGGCGAACAGCGAGGTCACCAGCACGACGGCGATGGCCACGGCGACCGGCCAGGCCCCGGTGACCCGGGACAGCACGAGGTAGCCGGCGGCCAGACAGCCGAGCAGGAGCGTCAGCCAGCGGCGGCGGCTGGCGACGAGGTCGGAGATGATGCCGCCGGACGGCCGCGAGACCAGGTTCATCACCGCGAAGGCGGAGGCGGCGGCGCCGGCCACCGCCGTCGAGAGGCCCCACGTCGTCTCGAAGAAGGTGGGGAGGAACGACACCGCGGCCAGCTCGGAGCCGAAGGTGCAGGCGTAGGCGAAGGAGAGCACCGCCACCGAGGCGAACGGGAAGCGCTCCTCCTCCGGGTAGGCGTCGGCCCGGGCCCGGGCGTTGGTCCGGTGGACGGCGAGCAGCTGGACGCCGAGCAGGACCGCCGAGGCCACGATGCCGAGCGTCAGCCCGGCGGTCCCGATGACCCCGACCTTCCAGACCCGCCAGGCGATGACGCCGAGGGCCACGCCCAGGGGGATCGACAGCGCCATGAGACCGCGGACCGCACCCGGGCTGGTGACCTCGAGGGCGCTGGCCTTCTTGGTGCTCTGGTAGGCGACGCCGTCGGGTGTGTCGGTGACGAGCCGGCCGTAGGCGACGCCGTAGACGGCGGCGGCGACGCCGGTGGCGGCGACCACCCAGCGCCACGAGTCGGCGCCGCCGA
>DASVEC010000201.1:0-8165 GCA_036380755.1 Iamia sp.
CCCCGGTGTGCTTGGCCACGGCGTAGGTGAAGCAGTCCCCGATGTTGAGCTTGGCTGGGTGGTTGCCCCTGCCCCACCTCGCGTGGGCCTCGATGGCCAGGTCGGCGAGCCCTCGATCGAAGGGCACGTCGAGGACGCCGAGCTCATCGAGCAGATCTTTCAACGCTCCGACACCATCCCGGAGGCCGCTGCGCTGCACGACGATCGACATCTCGGTGCGGGTCGGCGTTCCGAGGAGACGGAGCTCGTCCTCCTCGAGAGCACGGGCGAGCGCCGGGCTGGTGTCCTCCCGACGAAGGATCGCGACGATGGCCGAGGAGTCGATCACCATCAGACCGGAAGCCCGTCCTCGTCGTAGAGGAAGTCGGCGGAGCGCGCGGCGTCGATGCCCGGTGGGACCTCGCCGATGCGGGCCCGAGCCCGAGCGATGGCCGCGCCCACGGAGTCACCGCGGATCCGGCGTTCTCGGTCGAGCCTCAGCCGGAGGGACTCGGTGACGGTGGTGGTGAGGGACTCGCCGGTGAGCCGGGACAGCTCCCGGGCCAGGGCGTCGGCCTCGTCGCTCTTGATGCTCAGCGCCATGCCGTCAGGCTACGCCCGCCCTTCTAGAAACGTCCGACACTTCTAGAACGTGGCTCAGCGCTGGGCGAGGGCGTCGATGACCACCGGCTCTCCGGCGGAGAGCGTGTGGCGGACCTTGCCGCGGAGCGTCTTGCCGACGTAGGGGATGTTGCGGCTGCGGCTCGCCGTCTGGCCGGCCTCGACCGTCCACTCCACCGACGGGTCGATGACGCAGAGGTTGGCCGGCCGGCCGGGCTCGATCGGGCCGCCCTGCGACTCCCCCAGCCCGGCGACGGCCGCCGGGCGCCAGGACATCCGGGCCAGGACCTCGGCGATGGGCAGGTCGAGGACGGAGAGGGCCACGCCGAGGGCGAACTCGAGCCCGAGCATCCCGGGCGGGGCCTGGTCGAAGGGCTCGTCCTTGGTGTCGGGGGTGTGGGGGGCGTGGTCGGTGGCGATGACGTCGAGCGTCCCGGACACGACCCCGGCCTGCACGGCCGCGACGTCCGAGGCGGTCCGCAGCGGCGGGTTGACCTTGAACACGGGATCGAACGAGGCCACCTCGGCGTGGGTCAGCAGCAGGTGGTGCGGGGTCGCCTCGGCGCTGATCGCCAGACCGTCGGCCCGAGCCGAGGCGATGAGGGCCACCGATCCGGCCGTCGACATGTGCTGCATGTGGATGCGGGCGCCGGTGAGCCGGGCCAGGGCGATGTCGCGGGCGACCATCGCCTCCTCGGCGGCGTGGGGCTGGCCGGCGATGCCGAGCCGGGACGACCACTCCCCCTCGTGCATGTGGCCGCCGGCGGCGAGCGCCGCGTTCTCGCAGTGCTGGGCCAGCACGACGTCCTGCGGGAGCCCGACGGCGTACTCCATCGCCCGCCGCATCAGCTGGTCGTCCTGGACGCCGGTGCCGTCGTCGGTGAAGAGGCGGACGCCGAGGTCGGCCATCTCCCCCATGGGGGCGAGCGTCGACCCGGCCCGGTCGACGGTGATGGCGCCCGACGGGTGGACGGCGCACAGCGCGCCCTTCGCCAGCTCGAGGATCTCGCGCACGACGCCGGCCGAGTCGATGGCCGGGGTCGTGTTGGGCATGGCCACGACGGCGGTGAACCCGCCGAGGGCCGCGCAGCGGCTGCCGGTCTCGACCGTCTCGGCCTCCTCCTTGCCGGGCTGGCGGAGGTGGGCGTGCAGGTCGACCAGACCGGGGGCGACGACGCAGCCGCTCGCATCCAGGACGCGATCGGCGGAGAGATCGGGCCCGACGGCGACGATCCGCCCCTCGTCGACGACGACGTCGGCCCGGCGCGACCCGGTGGCGTCGACCACCTCGCCGCCCTTGATGACGATGCGATCAGCCACGCGAGATCTCCAGCGGGGCCCCGTCGACGCCGGGGTCGGACACCACGGCGCCGTCGGGCTCGCTGACCGCACGGGTCTCCGAGGCCAGCAGCTCGAAGAGCACTGCCATGCGGACGGCCACGCCGTTGCGCACCTGGTCGACGATCACCGCCCGCGGGTCGTCGGCCGCCTCGGGGGCGATCTCGATCCCGCGGTTCATGGGCCCGGGGTGCATCACCACCACGTCGTCAGCGAGCCGCCGCAGCCGGTCGTGGGTGAGCCCGTAGCGCGAGGTGTACTCCCGCAGCGAGGGGATGAGGGCCTCGGTCATGCGCTCGCGCTGCATCCGCAGGAGGTAGACGGCGTCGACGGTGCCCAGCACCTCGTCGAGGTGGTGCGACACCTCGACGGGCCAGCCGGCCCGCGAGGGCGGGAGCAGCGTGGGCGGGGCCACGAGCGTCACCGAGGCGCCCAGCGCGGTGAAGGCCGAGATGTCGGCCCGCGCCACCCGCGAGTGCTTGATGTCGCCCACGATGGCGATGCGCGCCCCGTCGAGGCGCTCGGTGCCCAGCCGCCGGGTGAGCGTGTAGCAATCGAGCAGGGCCTGGGTGGGGTGGTCGTGCCAGCCGTCGCCCCCGTTGATCACGGCGGCGTCGATCCACGACGCCACCCGGTGCGGGGCGCCCGACGAGCCGTGCCGCACGACCACGGCGTCGACGCCCATGGCCTCGATGGTGAGGGCCGTGTCGCGCAGGGACTCGCCCTTCTTCACCGACGACGTGCCGACGCTGAAGGTCATGGTGTCGGCCGAGAGCCGCTTGGCCGCGGTCTCGAACGAGAGCCGGGTGCGGGTCGAGTCCTCGTAGAACAGCGACGCCACCGTGCGGCCGCGGAGCGCCGGGACCTTGGGGATCGACCGGGCGCTCACCTTGACGAACTCGTCGGTCAGCTCCAGCAGCTCGACGATGTCGTCGCCGCTGAGATCCGCGGTGTCGAGGAGGTGCCTCATCAGCGGACCATCTCCCCCAGGTCGACGCCGTCGGGGTGCACGTCGACCACCTCGTCCCTCCTGGTCGGCAGGTTCTTGCCCACGAAGTCGGGGCGGATCGGCAGCTCGCGGTGGCCCCGGTCGACCATCACGGCCAGCTGGACCGAGCGGGGCCGGCCGTAGTCGTGGAGGGCTCCGAGGGCGGCCCGGATGGTGCGGCCGGTGAAGAGGACGTCGTCGACCAGCACGATGTTGCGGCCGTCGATGTCCTCGGGGATGTCGGTGGTGGCCTCGGGCAGGACCGGCCGCAGCCCGATGTCGTCGCGGTAGAAGGCCACGTCGAGGGCACCGACCTCGGGGCGGATCTGCTCGATGGTGTCGAGGGCGTCGGCCAGCCGGTCGGCGATCCAGCACCCGCCGGTCTGCAGACCGACGAGCGTCACCAGCTCGAGCCCGTGGTTGCGCTCGACGATCTCGTGCGCCATCCGCCAGATGGCCCGGGCCACGTCGTCCCGGTCGAGCACCCGGGTCCGGGGCACGAACACGCCGCCGTAGGGCGGCGAGATGCGACGCTCTCTCTCAGCCATCTCTCTCCAGCCGTGCGAGCCTCACCGGACCCGCTTCACGGCCGAACCGACACTACACCGGCCCGGCCCAGAGGTCGCGGGCCTCGTCGAGGGGGGCGAGGCGGCGGAGGCCGATGCGGGTGGCCACGCCCTCGGATGCGACGTCGCCCCGGACGATGCGGGCGACCAGGCGGGACCCGTCGAGCTCGGCGACGGCCCAGCGGGCGAGCAGACCGGCCCCCGCGGTGGCGACGCCCCGGCGGCGGTGGCCGGGGAGGACCCACCACCCGATCTCGACCTCCTCCCGCACGGCGCCCTCGGAGGTGAGGGTCAGCCGGGACAGACCGACCTCGCCCCACACCTCGTCACCGGCGAGCGGCCCCACGACCAGGTCGAGCGAGAGGCCCGCCTCGCGGCGGGCGGGGGCGCCGGCGATCCACCGCTCGGCATCGGCCACGGCGCCGCTCCCGGGCACGGTGGCCTGGCCGGCGATGTCGGGCACGGCCCACGCCGTGGCCAGGACCAGGGCCTCGGCCGGCCGCCAGGGGCGGAGCAGGATGCCGCGCGCCGGGTCGACCAGCGGTGGGGCGGGGAGATCGAGCACGCGGCGATCAGCCACCGACCACGAACGGCGGGGCCTCGAGCTCGTCGAGACAGGCGGGCAGGTCGGCGGCGGGGTCGCGCCAGAAGCCGTCGCGGGCCGCCTTGGTGCAGTCGTCGGTGCCGGCGGCGCCGTGGCCGGCGTTGGGCACGGCGACGAACCGGGCGTCGGGCATGGCCTCGGCCTGGGCCTCGGAGTCGGCGAAGGGCGTGATGGGGTCGAGGGTGCCGCCGTAGACCAGGGTCGGCACGTCCACGGTGACCTGCTCGTTGAAGGCCTCGGGCACGTGCTCGACCGGCCAGTCGGCGCAGAACACCTGGGCCGAGTTGAGGGCGATGAGGGCGTCCTCGGTGGCCTCGCTCAGCTCGGCCTCGACGTCGGCGCCCTCCAGCGAGCGGCCCGAGTCGGCGCAGTCGACCGAGTAGAAGGCGCCCTCGGAGAGGTCGAGCAGCCGGGGCACGCCCACGTCGACGAACTGCGGGATGATGCTGCGATCGCCCGCCGCCACCGCGGCCACGACGCTGGGCAGCAGGGGGATCAGCTCGCTGTCGTACAGGGCGGCGAACAGGCCCGCCCGCACGTCGGTGCCGGTGAGCACGAAGGTGCGCTCCTGCTCCTCGCCGCCGAGCGTCACGGGGGCGGTGAGCTCCTCGGGATCGGCCTCCATGGCGGCGGCGGCATCGACCAGGGCCGCGCCCAGGTCGCCGTAGGCGTCGGCGCAGGCCTCGTCGGCGGCGCAGGCGTCGGCCAGCCGGTCGAGGGCGCCCTGGGGCAGGGCCTTGGCCCGCTCGACCCCGCCCACGTCGGGGGCGTACACCGAGTCGATCACCAACGACCGGACCCGGTCGGGGTGGGTGCGGGCGTAGTCGAGGCCGAGGCGGGTCCCGTAGGACGCCCCCCAGACGTTCCACGCCTCGACGCCGAGGGTCTCCCGCAGCACCTCGATGTCGCGCACCGACGCCGGGGTGTCGTACAGGTCGAGGTCGATCCCCTCGTCCTCGGTCAGCCGGCGGTAGCACGCGTCGACCGCCTCCACGTTGGCGGCGTACTCGACCTCCCACGGCTCGGCCGCGGCCAGGGTGTCGAGGATCGCCTCCTCCTTCTCGGGGCAGTTGAGGCTCGGGCGCGACCGGCCCGCCCCCCGCTGGTCGAAGGTGACGACGTCGCGCTCGTCGAGGATGTCGAGGGCCATGAGCCCCGTGGGCGGGCCCGACAGGGCGTCGCCCCCGGGGCCACCGTGCAGCGAGATGACCGGCTCGGCGTCGGGGTCGCCGGACCCGTGGACCCGGGCGACGGCCAGCGTGATGGGGTCGGACCCGGGATCGGCGGCGTCGGACGGGACGTCGACGGTGCCGCAGGTGACGGTGACCCCCTCCGGCGCGTCGTCGGGGAGCTCCCACCAGCAGGGGACCTCCACCAGCTCGGAGGCGGCCACCGGCGGCAGGCTGGCCGTCGTCTCCTCGGCGGCGGTGCTCGCCGTGGTGCTCTCGGTCTCGTCGGCCGCACCGGCGTCGTCGTCATCGGACGAGCAGGAGGCCAACAGGAGGATCGGCACCAGGGGGGCGAGGAAGAGGCGGCGACGGCGCATGGGCGGCGAGTCTGGCACGGTGAACCGGCGGGTTCTGCCACCAAGGGCGTCAGCGGCCGACGGACGGACCGCGGTGGTACCGTCGCCCGCCTTGGCCCGCCCGCTCCGTGCCCAGACCGTGTCCCTCGCGGCCGGCAGCGCGGGTGGCCTGCTGCTCCTGGCCTCGACCTTCCTCCCGTGGTCGGACCAGGGGGCCGGATCGGCCATCGCCCTGCGCCGGGTCGCCGACCTGGTCCTGGCCGGCACCGTCGACGCCCTCGTGCCCCGCTGGGCGGGGCTCGTCGTCTACCTGATCCCCCTCGGCGGCGCCCTGGTGCTGATGGGCACCGGGCTCGGGGGCCGGCTCGGCCTCGGCGTGGGGGCGGCGGGCATCGTGATCGCCGTCGTCGGCACCGCCGTCGCCGTCACCACCCTCGACCGGCTCCCCCGCACGGGGGTGGGTGGGGGCACCGTTGCCGCCTGCCTGGGCGCGATGCTGGGGACGCTCGGCGTCGGAGCCGGGTGGCACGCACACCGGAACCCACTTTCCAGGGCGATCGACACCCGAGGTGAACCCAGACCATGAGCTACCCCCCGCCACCTCCCGGACCCGGCGGCCCGACGCCACCCCCGCCCCCGGGTGGCTACCCCCCGCCCGGCGGCTACCCGCCCCCGGGGCCGGTCGGGCCGACGCCCCCGCCGCAACCCGGTGGCTATCCACCTCCGGCCCCCGCGCCCGGCGGCTACCCGCCCGCCGGGCCCGGCCCGACCCCTCCCCCGCCACCACCACCCGGCGGTGGCTTCCCGGCCTCGCCGGTCCCGGGCCCGCCGCCCCCACCGCAGCGCGGCTACCCCGACGGCGGCCCGAAGAAGAAGAGCAACCTGCTGCTCTTCCTGGTGCTCGGCGTGGTCGGCCTGCTGGCCCTCGCCACGATCGGCTTCTTCGCCGTCAACGCCCTCACCGGTGACGACGACGACCCCGGCGGCGACGACCCGCCGTCGTCGGAGACGACCGAGGGCGAGACCGAGGCCGAGGCCGCCCGGGCCGAGGTCACCCCCGCTGTGGTCGCAGGCGACGCCGAGGCGTTGGGTGCCCTCGTCGCCGACCAGCCCACCGTCCTCGAGGGCGCCACCGCGGTCACCGTCGGCGAGGCCGCCACCGCCGAGCTCAACGGCGACGGCTACGCCGTCTTCAGCCTGGACGCCACCGCCGACACCACCTACACCGTCACGGCCGAGGGCGACGGCGACGTGGCCACCGCCGCGCTGCCCCCCGACGACGGCACGCCCGTGGCCCCGGCCGCGGTGCTCGACGCCACCGTCGACGGCGCCCACCACCTCGTGGTGGCGTCGCCCGACGGCGACGGCGAGGTCACGGTGACCGTCAAGGAGGTCGAGGTGATCCCGGTGTCGCTCGACGAGGAGGGCACGGTCGACGGCGACCTGGCCGAGCCCGGCGACGCCATCGCCTACGAGCACGAGGCCGTCGCCGGCTCGCACTACGTGGTCGACATCGACAACCTCGACCTGGCCGTCACGGTGACCGACCCCGACGGCGCCGTCGTGCCCACCGAGCCCGACATCGACCTCGGCACCCCCCGCTACGTGGCCGAGCAGGACGGGCCCTACCGCGTGACGATCAGCGGAGGACCCGACTCCCCGACCGGCTCGTACACGGTCGAGATCTTCGAGGTCGCCGACTTCTTCTTCTACTACGACGGCGAGTCGGTGCCCGGCCTGACCCTGGAGCGCACCACCGAGGAGTTCCAGGCCCCCATCGACCAGGAGGCGCAGCGGGCGCACTTCTGCCTCTTCCTGCGCGAGGGCATCGCCATGGACCTCACCATCCGGGTCACTAGCGCCACGCTCGACATGGGCATCGACGTGTTCGACGAGACCGACTCCGGCGATCTCGTGGCCCGGGTCAACGACAGCGGACCCGGGGTGAGCGAGCAGTGGGCCGTGACCGCCTCCCAGGACGTGCGGCGCTGCTTCCAGCTCTGGGCCGTCGACTACACCGCCGGCGAGTTCATCGTGAGCTTCGAGACCCGGGCCGCATGAGGGCGGACCGATGAGCTCCGTCCCACCGCCGCCGCCCCCACCACCCCCGGACGAGAGCCAGCCGCCCACGCCGGCCTGGCCCACGCCCCGCCGGCCGGCGGAGCCCACGCCGCCACCGCCGTTCCCGGGTGCCGCGCCACCACCTCCCCCGCCGCCACCGCCCCCTCCCCCCTACGGCGCGCCCACCGCACCGCCACCGCCGCCGGCCTACCCGCCGGCGCCCCCGGGCGGCGGGTACCCGCCGCCGGGCTGGGCCGGCGCCCCGGCGCCCCCGCCCGCGGCGCCCGGACCCAAGCGCTCTCGCACCGGCCTGGCCCTGGCCCTGGTGGCCGTGGGCGTGCTGGCCGTCGCCGCCGTCGGCTTCCTCGCCGTCCGCGCCCTCACGGGCGGCAGCGGCGGGGCCTCGAGCCCCGAGGCCGCCGTCGAGGCGCTGGCCGAGGCGCTCGAGGCCGAGGACCCGATCGCCGCCCTCGACGCCATGGA
>DASVEC010000202.1:0-10221 GCA_036380755.1 Iamia sp.
GCCGACGAGCCGCCGGCCCCGCCGCCCGCCTCCTACGCCAGCCACGCCGAGGCCGACCTGGCCATCTGGCACATCGTCCTCGAGCCCGGCGCCACGTGGACGCTGCCCCGGGCCGCGGGCCGGGAGACCGTCCGCACCCTGTACGTCTTCGACGGCACGTCGCTCCGCATCGCCGGCCACGACGCCGACCTGGCCACGGGCACCGGTGTGGTCGTCGACGGCCAGGCCGACCTCGACCTCTCGTCGGACGAGGGGGTCGAGGTGCTCGTGCTGCAGGGGCGGCCCCTCGGCGAGCCGGTGGCCCGGTACGGCCCGTTCGTCATGACGACCAAGGCCCAGATCCAGGAGGCCTTCGAGGACTACCAGCGGACGCAGTTCGGCGGCTGGCCCTGGCCCGAGGACGACCCGGTCCACCCCGCCGACCAGGGCCGCTTCGCCCGTCACGCCGACGGCCGCGTCGAGGAGCGCCAGACCACCCCAGCTGATCCGTTCTGACAGAACGTGGGACGAGATTCAGGTCCCGAGGCGTTGCGGATCGCCTCGTTCGTGGTCATGGTCGTGGTCGTCGTCGCCGCCGTCGAGGGCATCGCCCGGCTGCTGCGTCGGCCCGCTGAGCCCGGGCTCAGCTCGTGCTGACGGTGTCGGTGTCGCGGCCGCTGCGGAGCACGGTGCCGCCGAGGGCGCCGGTGGCCCGGTTGTCCTCCACCGCCACGGTGCCGTTGACGTAGACCCGGCGGACGCCGTGGGCGCCGGCGGTGAGACGGGGCGAGTCGCCGGGCATGTCGTGCACGAGCGTGGCGTGCTCGGCCCCGACGGTCTCGGGGTCGAAGACGAAGATGTCGGCGAAGGCCCCCTCGGCCAGTACGCCGCGGTCGCGCAGGCCGAACAGCCGGGCCGGGACCTCGGTCATGAGCTGGACCGCTCGCTCGAGCGTCACCAGCTTCCGGCCCCGCAGGGTGTCGGCCAGGAAGCGGGTGGGGAACGGCGCGCCGCACATCCGGTCGAGGTGGGCGCCGGCGTCGGAGCCGCCGAGCATGGCCCGGTCGTCGGCCCAGGTCTGACGGCGCAGCTCCCACGACGCGTCGTCGCCATCGGGTGGGATGGGCCAGAGGACGGTGCGCAGATCGTCGGTCACGACGATGTCGATGAGCGTGGCGAAGGGGTCGTCGGAGCCCCGCTCGGCGGCGATGTCGGCCACCCGCTTGCCCTTCAGCCCCTCGTTGGCGTCGGAGTAGGTGTCGCCGATGATGTAGTTGGCGAAGTCGGCCAGCCGCTTGAACACGCCGGCCTCGTCGGACGCGGCCCGCTCCAGCATGAACGCCTGGGTCTCGGGATCCTGGAGCGTGGCGATGCGCTCGGGCACCGGCAGCCGGAGGATGTCGCCCCACCCGGGGATCAGGAACAGCCCGCAGTGGGTGAGGAAGCTCATGTTCATGGGCACCTGCACCGGCAGGGTCAGGGCGACGATGCGCCCGCCCCGCGCCGCGGCCACGTCGCTCGCGCCCAGCTGGCGGGGGATGCGTCCCGGCTCCTTGGAGTCGATGGTGAGCACGTTCCAGTTCAGCGGCCGCTTGGCCGCCGCCGACATGGAGGCGAAGAGGTCGATCTCGTCGTCGCTGAAGCGGTCGAGGCAGCCGTCGGTCATGCCCTCGAGGGTCGTCCCCTCGTGCTCGCCGACGACCGCGCAGAGGGCGACGATCTCCTCCGTGCTCGCCCAGCGGGAGGCCACCGGCTTGCCGTCGCCGTCGGAGTGGGTGCGGCTCAGGGTGGTGGAGAAGCCCAGCCCACCGGCGGCGATCGACTCGCCCAGCACCCGCCGCATCTCGTCGAGCTGCTCGGTGCTGGCCTCGTTGCCGACGGCGGCCTCGCCCATCACGTAGCGGCGCAGGGCGCAGTGCCCGACGAGGAAGCCGGCGTTGACGCCGATGTTCCCCTCCAGCTTGTCGAGGTAGTCACCGAAGGTGTGCCAGTCCCACGGCACGCCCTTCTCCAGGGCGGCCACCGACATGCCCTCGACGCTGGCCATCATCTCCCGGGTGTAGGCCGCGTCCTCGGGCCGGAGAGGGGCGAGGGTGAAGCCGCAGTTGCCGCTCACCACGCTGGTGACGCCGTGGACGTTCGAGGGCGAGACGTGGGGATCCCAGAAGATCTGGGCGTCGTAGTGCGTGTGGGGATCGATGATGCCGGGGGTGACGACCAGACCGGTGGCCTCGAGGGTGTCGAGCGCCTCCTCGGTGATGGTCCCGGGCTCGGCGATGGCGACGATGCGGCCGCGGGCGACGGCGACGTCGGCGAGGCGGGCAGGGGCGCCGGTGCCGTCGACGACGGTGCCGCCGATGATCAGGTGGTCGAGCATTGAGGCCTCCGGGCCGCATGGACGGTGCGGCCAAAGATCTGACGGGTCGTCAGATTAGCCCCGTTCAGGTGAGGGCGGCGAGGGCGTGGTCGACCTTGGCCCTGAGGAAGTCGGCCAGGCCCGGTGGGACCTGGCTGGCGTCGGCACTCGTGGCGCCGTCGAACCCGCCGGCGTGCAGGGTGTGGACCTGGGCCCAGCCGTGCACCGCGTGGAGCGCCTCCCAGGCCAGCATCCGGCGCTCGTCGAGCGCGGCCGCGTCGGTGTAGGCGCGGGCGTAGCGCCGCGAGAGCATCGGGCCGACCCGGCTCAGCACGGCCCGCTCCACGCGGCCGTCGGCGACGATCGCCACGACGTGGAACAACAGGAGCGTGCGGGCCAGGTCGGCCTCGCGGGGGCCCAGCCCGGCGTCGGTCCAGTCGATCACGGCGGCGTCGGCCCCGTCGACCACGACGTTGAGCGGGTGGAAGTCGCCGTGGCAGACGACCAGATCGCCCTCGGCGGCGATCGGCACGAGCGCGCCCACGGCGTCGACGGCGGCGGCCAGGCCGTCCGGTCCGCCCTCGTCCACCACCCGGCGGGGCAGGCTCAGCCGCTGGTCCACGAGCGCCGTCGGCTCGGAGGACGCCGGCCACCCGTCGGTCGAGAGGGAGTGCAGCCGCACCTGCAGGGCGGCCAGGTCGTCGACCAGCGCGCCGGCGCGCCAGGGCCTGGCCTTGAGGGCATCGAGGACGGTGCCGCCCGGGGCCCGGGCCATGACCTGGGCCGGGAGGCCGAAGGCCTCGTCCGGCTCCAGCACCAGCAGCATCTCGGGGACCGGGAACCCGCGCGGGCCGCACCACCGCTGCACCTCGGCCTCGGTGTGGGCCTGGTGCATCCGGTCGACCGTGGGCAGCAGGCGCACGACGAGCGGCGCCCGCCACGCCTCGGGGAGGGTGGGACCGGTGAGGGTGACGGCGTGGATGTGCGAGTCGAACCCGTCGCCCAGGGCCTCGGCGGGGACCGCCAGCTCCACCGGCCCACCGAAGCGCTCGGCGGCGACGGTCACCAGCGCGGCCCCGACCTCCCCCGGTCGCCGGGGGTCGAGGACTCCCACGGGGCGGCAACCTAGTGGTTGCCGTCCCGTGGTCGACGGCCTGGGACTAGGCCGCGACGTGCGTGGCCACCTGCGGGGGGCGGGTGAGGTGGCGGGCCACGAGGGTGAAGGCCCGGATGCGGGCCGGCCACACCTCCCGGCGGTCGCCGAGCACGGCGACGGCGACGGGGGAGGCGCCGGCGTCCCGGCCCTCACGGGCCAGGCGGGCGAGGGCGTGCTCGTTGGCCTCGACCCCGTGCGTGGCGAGGTCGGAGGCCAGCTGGTCGAGGTCGAAGCTGGTGTCCATGCATCCTTTGTACGCCGGGAGGAGGTTCACGGCTAGCGATGATCCCTTCTCAAGAGCAACAGGTAGGCTGATGGACATGACCCGCCTCCGCGACGTCGAGATCAAGCACCTGATCGCCCTGGAGGCGGTGGCCGAGGAGGGGCCCTTCGGCCGGGCGGCCACCCGGCTGGGCTACACCCAGTCGGCGGTGAGCCAGCAGATCGCCGGGCTCGAGCGCATCGTCGGGGCCCCGGTGTTCGACCGTCCCGGCGGGCCCCGGCCGGTCGAGCTCACGCCCCTCGGCGACCTGCTGCTCGAGCACGCCCACGACGTGCTGCGCCGGGTCGACGCCACCAGCGACACCGTCGACCGCTTCCTCCGGGGCGAGAGCGGACGGCTCCTGGTCGGCACCTTCCAGAGCATCACCACGTCGATCCTCCCGACCATCGTCGGGCGCATGCGCGACGAGAGCCCGGACGTCGACATCCGCCTGGTCGAGAGCAACGACAAGGAGATCTTCCCCGGGGCGCTGGCCCGCGGCGAGATGGACGTGGCCTTCACCCTCGACGCCGGCTGGCCCGACCTCGAGACCGAGATCCTCTTCGAGGACCCGTACCTCGTCGTCACCGAGCTCGACGACGGCCGGTGCGGGCCGTTCCCCACGCAGGACCTCGTCGGCATGGGGCTGGTCGGCTATCAGGTGTCGAGCTGCCAGCAGGACATCGAGCGGTCCCTCGCCTCCGTTCTGGAGGGCGAGCTCGACTGGGTGTTCCGCACCAACGACAACATCGCCGTGGTGGCCCTGGTCCGGGCCGGGATGGGTGCCGCCGTCGTGCCCCGTCTGGCCGTCGACGTGCGCGACCCCACCGTCGCCATCCACGAGATGGACCCACCCATCCCGCCCCGCCAGGTGGGCCTGTCCTGGAAGGCCGACCGCACCCTCTCCCCGGTCGCCCAGCGCTTCCTCGAGATCGCGCGGGAGGTCTGCGCCGCCCACGTCGAGACCGCCCTCACCCCCGCCGGCTGAGGTTCAGCAGACGGCGTAGCTGACCGGGTGGGTCACGGTGTCGGTCTCGTCGCCCCGGCTCACCGTCAGCGTCGCCTCGAACAGCTCGTGCCTGACGGTGGGGTTCTGCTCGGTCGAGGTGGTGTGGTCGCTGAACTCCCACTCCCAGCCCGTCGGATCGCCCGTGGACTCGTCGGTGAAGCGGATGGCCGCCACGGGGCAGTACGTCGGACCGACCTCGCCCAGCTCGACCTCGTAGCCGAAGTCGGCCACCAGGTCATCGGCGGGCTCGGCCGGCTGCTCGGCTGCTCGTCGGCCGCGTCGTCGTCGGAGCAGCCCAGGAGCGCGCTGGCGACGAGCAGGACGCCGATCAGCGTCCGCACGCCGGCCTACGGGATGTGCTCGAGGTCGGTGCTGGAGATGCTGCCGGAGCGGACGGCGTAGCGGCAGAGGTTGTCCTTGGCCTCGGGGCCCTCGAGCCCGGGGACGCCGGCCGAGGCGTACTTCTTCACCAGGTCGGCGATGCAGTTCTCGACGCGGCTGCGGGAGAGGAACAGCCGCTCGGCGGCCTGGGCGTACGACGCCGGCTTGGCCTGGTCGCCGCTCTTGGTCAGCAGCGGCTCGCACAGGGCGGTGAGGATGCGGCGCTCGGCGTTGGTGAACTCGAGGAGGTACTGGGTGGCCGGGCCGTCGGTGGGGATGGGCCGGGTGTCGCCGAGGGTGGCCGGGTTCTCCAGCTCGACGATGACGTCGTGGGTGCGGATGCGCCCCCGGAGCTGCACCGTGACCCGGTCGATGGGCAGCGAGGCGATCTCGTCCTGGTTCTCGAGCACCCGGGTCGGTCCGGTGCCGGGCACGAGGTAGACGGGCTGGCTGGCGGAGTCGTTGCGGACCCACAGCCGGCCGTCCTGCATGCTCACGGTCGCGGCCGTGCGGCTCACGCCGAGGTCCTCGGGGCCGCCGTCGGCACCCGAACCAACCTGCACGTCGCAGACGGTGCTGCGCCCGATGCGCACCCGCTGCCCCTCTTCGATCGTCGCCTGGCTGTCGCCGTGGCTCACCGTCGCTCTGGCCATGGCGCCCATCCTCTCACTTTCTGCGGCGAACCCCAGGCCTACACCTCCAGGAGGGCCCGGAGCTCGGTGGCGATGCGCACGGCGTCGATCGTGAGGACCTCCTCCAGCGGGGGGGCGAAGGGGAAGGCGGGGACGTCGGCGGTGGCCAGCCGGCGCACCGGGGCGTCGAGGTCGAAGAAGGCGTGCTCGGCGACCAGGGCGGCCACCTCGGCCCCCACGCCGAAGCTGATGTTGTCCTCGTGGACGACCAGGCAGCGCCCGGTGCGGGTCACCGACTCCAGCACGGTGTCGACGTCGAGCGGGCTGATGGTGCGGAGGTCGACGACCTCGACCTCGCCGATCCCGTCCACCGACAGCTGGTCGGCGGCGGCGACGGCCAGGTGACGGTGCATCCCGTAGGTGACGACGGTGGCGTCGGTGCCGGGCCGGGCGATGGACGCCACGCCGATCGGCACCCGCCAGGTCGGGTCGTCGGGCACCAGGCCCTTGATCAGCCGGTAGCTCTTCTTGTGCTCGAGGAAGAGGACGGGATCGGGGTCGGCCACCGCCTCCCGCAGCAGGCCGGCCACGTCGGCCGGCGTCGACGGGGCCACGACCTTGAGCCCGGGGACGTGGGCGTAGGTCGCCTCGATCGACTGCGAGTGGTAGAGCGCGCCGTGGACGCCGCCGCCCCACGGGGCCCGGATCACCATGGGCACCGAGAAGTCGCCGTCGGACCGGTAGTGGAGGCGGGCCGCCTCGCTGGCGATCTGGTCGTAGGCCGAGTGGATGAAGTCGGCGAACTGGATCTCGCAGATGGGCCGCATCCCGGCGAGGGCCAGGCCGATCCCGATGCCGATGATGGACGACTCGGCCAGCGGGGTGTCGAGCACCCGGTCGCGGCCAAAGGCGGCCGACAGCCCGTCGGTGCCCCGGAACACGCCGCCCCGGGGCCCGACGTCCTCGCCCAGCACCAGGACCCGCTCGTCCTCGGCCATGAGGTCGTGCTGGGTCTGGCGGATGGTGTCGATGACGTTGCGCTCGGTGGTGGGTCCAGCGTCGTCGAGGGGGGTCTCGGCGGCGAGGGCGTCCGGGGCGACCGAGACGTCGGTGCCGGCGGGCGCGCCCCGCACGGGACGCAGCGGGCGGGCGAAGACCTTGCTGGTGGCGGTCTCGGCGGCCGGGAACGGCAGGGCCTCGGCCCGCTTGGCGGCGGCGTCGACCTCGGCCTTGAGCTCGGCCTCGATGGCGACCTCGTCGGCCTCGGGCAGGAGCCGCTGCTCGATGAGGTACTGACGGAACTGGCGGAGCGGGTCCTTCTTCCGCCACGCCTCGACCTCCTCGGCGGTGCGGTAGGTGCGGTCGTCGTCGTCGGAGGTGTGGGCCCGGATGCGGTAGGTCTTGCACTCGATGAGGGTCGGGCCGTCGCCGGCGCGGGCCCGGCGCAGGGCCTGGTGGGTCGCGGCATAGACGTCGAGCGGGTCGTTGCCGTCGCAGATCACGCCGCCGAAGCCGTAGGAGTGGGCCCGGTCGGCCACGTCGTCGACCGCCGACTCCTGCGTCATGGGCACCGAGATGGCGTAGCCGTTGTTCTCGCAGATGAACACGCACGGCAGCGAGTGGATGCCGGCGAAGTTCAGGGCCTCGTGGAAGTCGCCCTTCGAGCTGGCGCCCTCGCCGAAGTAGGAGACGGCGACCTTGTCCTCGCGGCGGAGCTTGGCCGCGTAGGCCAGCCCGGTGGCGTGGGGGAGCTGGGTGGCGATCGGCGACGAGCCCGAGATGACACCGAGACGGGAGCTGCCCCAGTGGTTGGGCATCTGGCGCCCGCCCGAGCACGGGTCGGCGGCCCGGGCGAAGACGCCCTGCAGGACCTCCTCGGCGGTCATGCCGAGGGCCAGCATCACGCCGGTGTCGCGGTAGTAGGGCAGGACGATGTCGTGGCCGGCCCGGAGGGCCCACGTCGAGCCGACCTGGCAGCCCTCGTGGCCCTGGCTCGACACCACGAACGGGGCCTTGCCCATCCGGTTGAGCGACCAGATCTTCTGGTCGAGGAGCCGGGCCAGGAGGATGTGGCGGTACATCCCCAGCAGGTCCGCGGTGGTGAGCCCCAGCTCGGTGTGGCGGTCGTGGATGTGCAGCGTCGACAGATCGTCGTCCGTCGGGGCGTGCAGCGTGCGGGCCAAGGGGCTCTCCTGGGGTCTAGCGGGAGCGGGGGGTCTCCTGCGGGGACGATGTGCGGATCTGCGTCACGGTTGCCATGGCCTCGATGCGCTCCTCGGCCAGCCGGTCGGCGGCTTCGGCGGGGGTGGTCCCGTCGGCCTCGGCCCGGTCGAAGGTGCGCCGGAGGGTGTCGGCGATGCCGGCCACCCGGTCCCACGCCCGCGGGCGGTCGTAGGGAGCCCCGGAGGGGTGGCGCTCCTCGGCGATGTTGATCACACCGCCGGCGTTGGCCACGTAGTCCGGCGCGTACAGTACACCCTGTTCGACGAGACGCTGGCTATCTGCAGCCACTTCGAGCTGGTTGTTGGCCGATCCGCACACTGCGGCGCAGGCTAGTTCGGGGATCGTGGCCGCGCTGAGCACCGCGCCCAGGGCACACGGGCTGAAGACGTCGCAGTCGACGGCGTGGGCCTTCTCGGGCTCGACCACGGCCACGCCCGGGTGGCGGGCCACGACGCCGAGCACCGCCCGCTCGTCGATGTCGGCGACGGTGATCCGGGCGTCGGCCTCGACCAGGTGGTCGACCAGGGCGGCGCCGACCTTGCCCACCCCGGAGACCACCACGTGACGACCGGCCAGGTCGGCCGTGCCCCACAGCCGCTCGGCGATGGCGTCGAGAGCGCAGCGGACGCCCCAGGCCGTGGCCGGCGACGGATCGCCCGAGCCGCCCAGCGACTCGCTGGCGCCGGTGACGTACGGGGTCTCGCCCCGGATGAGGTCCATGTCGGCCTGGGTCGTGCCCACGTCCTCGGCCGTGAGGTAGCGGCCGCCGAGACCGTCGATGAAGCGGGCGTAGGCCCGGATGAGACCCTCGGTGCGCAGGGTGCGAGGGTCGCCGATGATGACGGCCTTGCCGCCGCCGGCATCGAGCCCCGACACGGCGTGCTTGTAGGTCATCCCCCGCGCCAGCCGGCAGACGTCGCCCAGCGCCTCGGCCTCGGTGGCGTAGGGCCAGAACCGGGTGCCGCCCAGGCCCGGCCCGAGGACGGTGGAGTGCAGGGCGATGATCGCCTTGAGCCCGGTGGGCTCGTGGTGGCAGAAGGCCACCTGCTCGAACCCCTCGACGGCGGCGTGGGCGAACACCGATCCGGCTGCGCTGTCGGTCACACCCCGAGGCTACGGCGCATGACCTCGGAGGCGGGCGGCGTGGTGGTCGACGAGGGCGCGGAGGTCCGCCTCCAGGGCGGGACGGTCGGCCGGACGGGCGTGGAGGGAGGTGCCGAGGACGGCGCCGACCGATCGCCACGCCGCGGTGAGCCGCACCAGGTCGGCGTCGAAGCGGGCGGCGAGCACCGCGGCCATGGCCCCGTCGGACACGGCCTCGATCCCCCGGTGCCGGGCCGCGAGGGCCGGGTCCGAGAGGATCGCGGTGAGCTCGGGCCGCCGCCGGTACAGGGCGAGGTGGGCGTCGAGCACGGCATGGAAGGCGGTCCGGGCGTCGGCGTCGGGGGGCAGCGCGTCCAGAGCCGCGTCCACCGCCGCGGTGGCGGCCTCGGCGTGCTCGACCAGCACCGCCTCCAACACGGCGTCCACGTCGGCGAAGTAGCGGTACACCGTGCCGATGGCGACCCCGGCCCGGCGGGCGAGGACGGCGGTGGTGAGCTCGCCGCCGTCGACCAGCACGGACCGGGCGGCGCCGACGATGGCCGCGACCTTCTCGGCGCTGCGCCGCTGCTGGGGTGTGGCGCGTGAGTCGGTCACCCCGACGCCAGGGCCGCCAGCGCGGCGTCGAGCGCGGGCAGCCGGGCACCGAGCACGGCATGGGCCGCGGCCATCCGCCGTGACGTGACGGCGTCGGCGGCGTCGAGCACCGTCCGGTGGGGCTCCGGGTCGGGGTAGGGCTCGGGCCAGCCGTGGAACTCGGCGAAGTCCGCGCCCCGCGTCGCCATCTCCGCCTCGAGCGGGTGGAGGCCGGCGCCGGCGACGGACTGGATGTTGACGTCGCCCCGCAGCTCGCGCAGCGCCATCACCGTGACGGCCGCCGCGCCCCGAGGGTCGGGGGGGACGGGCATGGCCCGCCACCCGGTGAAGAGCGGTAGGCCGAGCGGGGTGACGGCGTCGACGACCTGGCGGCCCAGATCGGCGATCACGGCGGCGGCGCCGTCGTCCCAGTGCGCCCGGGCCGCCTCGGCCATGGCCTCGGACAAGACGACGGCTACGACGCTCGGCGCCGCCGTGAGCGCGTCCCACGCCGGGCCGAGGAGATCGCGGTGGAGGAAGCCGAAC